>JADJCR010000002.1:300000-538713 GCA_016703125.1 Micrococcales bacterium
CTTCGTTGCCGATCGAGACGCCGTGCTCGTTGACGCCCATCTCGGCACCCCAGAGCCAGTAGGGCTTGGACAGCACCACCGCGTTGGTGTGCCGGACCTGTGCGATGTCGATGTAGGTCGCGCGCACACGGTGCTCGTCGTGGTCGGCCGCCGGCAGCAGCACGATCTCGTGGGCTTCATTGGGCTCGCGGTCACTGTTCTTGCCCAGGATCACCGAGCCGTCAGTGGTCGCGCTGGGCAGAGAGACGAACGTGTCGCACATGGGCTCATTGTGCGCCCGTGACGCCCGTGCGGGCACA
Organism: Micrococcales bacterium; assembly: GCA_016703125.1. Lineage (NCBI taxonomy): Bacteria > Bacillati > Actinomycetota > Actinomycetes > Micrococcales > Micrococcales bacterium. The sequence continues at coordinate 300,300 of JADJCR010000002.1, forward strand.
GGAATGGAAAAGGGGGCGCACCCCCCCGCAATGCGCCCCCCGCCATTCCCAGAGTCACCCCACGACCCGGGGACTGGCCAGCCCGGCGTGTCCCCTCATATGGGGACAGACTTTGTTAGGCCACTTGACATAATAGCGCCGTGCTGGGGGAGACCGTGCGGGTAGCCATCATTGATGACCATCGCCTGTGCAGTGAAGGCCTGCGGGCCTGGCTGTCGGCCAACGTCCCGGAGGTGCTGGTCGTGCACGTGGGCACCGACCCGCAGGCGGCGCTGGCCCTGGTGGACTCGTTCGACGTGGTGCTCCTGGACCTCGAACTCGGGGCCACGGCCCCGCCGGCCGCGCTGTCCGTGGAGTTGTTCATCGGAGCCGGCGTGCAGGTGATCCTGCTGACCGGCGCGGTTCGCGGCAACGCCCTGCGGGAGGCGCTACTGGCCGGTGCCGGCGGCTATGTCACCAAGGCCGCCGAGCCGGTGGAACTGGTGCGGTTGCTGGAACAGGTGTCCCACGGCGAGTACCGCATCACCCCGGAGTTCGCAGCCGCGCTCAGCAGTGTCAACGCCCCCGAGCTGTCGGCCCAGGAACTGCGGGCGCTGCGGCTCTACGCGCAGGGACTCACGCTGCGGCAGGTCGCCCGACGGATGTCCGTGTCCCACTACACGGCCAAGGAGTACCTCGACCGGGTCCGTGCGAAGTACCAGGCCATGGGTCGCTCGGTGCGGACGAAGGCCCAGATGCAGGCAGCCGCACAGCAGGACGGGCTCCTCGAGCTCTGAGCTCAGCGGGAGGCGACCGATTCCGGTTCGGGTGCGGGCTTCAGCGAGGTCGCCAGGAGAGGGAACACCACGACCGACAGCACTCCAGCGCCCACCAGGGCCGCAGCGTTCTCGGGGAGCATGAGCCCGGACTCGGTGCCCACGTCGGTGAGGGCCACCAGCAGCGGCAGCGCCGTGGCCGTCAGAAACACCATCTGCCACCGCCGCCTGCGGTCGAGCGTACGGCGGTACATCAGCAACTGCGGCAGGCCGCGCACGGCGAACAGCAGACCGAAGAACAGCAGCAGTCGCAGGGGGTTCTGCACGATGGAGTCGATGTCCAGCTTCATCCCGGAGGTCACGAAGAAGATGGGGATGAACACCCCGTAGCCGACCACCTCGAGTTTGCGCTCCAAGGACTCCGCGGAGACCGGAGCCCACTGTCGCAGCACCACGCCGGCCAGGAACGCCCCGAGTACCACGTCCAGTCCGAAATCATCGGCGACGAGCACCAGTCCGGCGAGCAGGACCATCGTCCACCGCAGAGTGTTCTGCCCGGTCGACTCCTCGGCGAGCATGAACTTCTCACCCCACCGGCGACCCTTGACGAAACGGATGAGCCACAGGGCGATGAACGTGGCGATCGCCATCCCCACCAGGGCGAATACCCCTTCGATCGGCCCGGCGGAGGTGAGCAGCAGCGCCATCGCCACGATCGGGAGGAACTCCCCCGCAGCGCCTGCGGCAAAGATGTACGGACCGAGCGGACCGGACATCATGCCGGTTTCCCGCAGGATCGGCAGCAGGGTGCCCAGTGCGGTGGTAGTCAGGCCGATGGCGATCGCGATGAAGTCGTTGACGACACCCGTCTCGTACAGAAGCGCGGTGACCACCAGACCCAGCGCGGCACTGAGGAACCAGGAGCGCAGCGCGATGCGGCCCGCCGGCTGGCGCAGCAAAGCCAGATCCAGCTCGTAGCCGGCCAGCAGGAACAGGAAGGACAAGCCGATCGTGGAGAGCAGGGACATGTCGTCGGGGTTGGCACGGGCCAGCAACTCCGGGCCGATGATGATCCCGCCGATCAGCATGAAGACCACGCCCGGAAGCCGCGGACCGGGCAGGATCTTGACGACCAGCGGGGCCAGCGCCCCGACCAGCACGACCCAGAACAGCGACGTGAGCGGATCCATGCCGATCACTGTGGCAGATCAGCGCGCCCTCCCTGAACGCCCATGGCCGCCCGGGCAGGTTCGCCTATCCATTCTGGCGACGGCGGCAGGTCAGGGTGTGATGCGCCCGGACAGCGCGTCCCGCAGCCGGTCGACCATGCCGACCCCGGGGCCGACCACCTTGTGGAAGAGCTCGCTGTGCGGCGCGCTGGGATGTGGGCGGGTGGGGGCGAGCTTCTCGGCCAGTTCGACCTTGGCACGCAGCTCGACGAGCTCGTCGGCCGGGATCTTCTCACGCAAGCGGGGGAACTGCTCCTCCTCCTCGTCCTGCACATGGTCGGCGAGAATGGCTCGCAGCTGGTCGACGACCTCTACGAATCTCTTGTCCTCGGGCTCGAGACCCTCGAGTTCCTTGAGGGATTCCTCCAGTTGCTGGTGCTCGACGATGTCGTGCTCCACCAGCTCCTCGCCATCGTCGAGGTACTCCCGCATCGCCGGATACACGTACATCTCCTCGGCGACCGAGTGTCGCACCAGGCTCGCGATGACCACGTCGGCGATGTCACGGGGGTCGAACTCCCGGGTACCGGGCATGCTGAGTTGGTCTAGCAGGTCCTCGACCTCCCGGTGTTCCTGGGTGAGCAGGTCGAGGACGTCCTGCTCACCACCGGTGCTGTCGGTGCTCATGTGGCCTCCCAGTGCGGTGGATGGTTCATCGCGGTTGGTGCCCGGGAGCCCGCGGTCCATACCCGGTGCACGAACCCCCGGAGATGCCGGGAGGGTGCCGCCACACCCTCCCGGCAGCCGGGCGGGACGCGATGCCCACCCGGCATGTCTCTACCCGCGTGCCCGTGGCACAAACCCGCGGGATACGCCGGCCCTGACGGGGTACATGGTCGGTGTACGCGCCAACTCCTGCGTCGAGGCACGGAGCCGGCGGACGATATCCTCAGGCGAACCGGCTGACATCTAGGGGGTCCCGACAGTGGACGAGACGGCACCCCGGTACCGGTGGGCGGGCCTGGGTATCGCCCTGGGGTGCCTCGCCGCACTGGCACTGCTGGTCGCCCAACTCGACGGGGTGCTGATCGTCACCCTCGCGCTGGTGGTCGTGGCCGCAGGCTTGTTCATCGGTCCGGCCCGCACCGCCATCCTCGCCGCCGTCACCAGCGCCGTGGGAGTGGTGCTCGCCTTCAGCCTCGACATCGACCTCAGGGCCTATCGGCTCATCGGCATCGGGGGGGAGCCTGCTCGGGGTGGCTGTCGCGTGGGCGATCGACCGGCGGCTGCGCCACATACGGCGCATGACCCGCACGCAGAGTGCGATCTTCGACGCCGTTCCGGACGCTCTGCTGGTGCTCGACGACCAAGGGTGCGTCGTGGCCGCGAATCACGCGCTGGCCGGGCTCGTCCCCGGGGCACATGTTGGGCAGCGCGTGCACCCCCTGCTCGGGCATGTACTGGCCACCGGCGTGGATTGCGGCGGTGGCTGCATTCTGGACGACCCCTCGTCGCTGGACCGTCCGGTGGAGGTCGTCGACGGGGAACGTCTGCGCACCGACGATCGTGACGTCCACATCGAGTACACCGCCGGTCGCGTCGATGAACACCACTGGGTGGTCAGCCTCCGGGACGTCGGCGCGCTCGTGGCCGCGGATGAGGACCGCCGCGTTCTGCTCGAGGCCGCCACCCGCCAGCGGGAGCAGGAGATCCTGTTGCGGGCCCTGGGTTCGCCGCAACTGTCGTCGTTGCCCGAGGTCGGCGGCGTGGACCTCGACATGTTCAACGTCACCACGGGCCGCGAAGCACCGAACGGCCGCGACATCGTCGACGTCACAGAACTGCCGGACGGCCGTGTACTGATCCTGATGGTGGATGCCCAGGGGTCCGGTGTCATCTCCGTGCGCGACGCGTGGAAGGTCCTGTACGTCGCACGCGCCTACTTCACCTCCGGCGTTGCGCTCGCCGACCTCGTGTCGCGTACGGCGACGACTCTGGCCGCCGAGACCGAGCCCCCGAAGGCATCCGTGCTGGCGGCGGTCCTGGACATCCGCAGCGGCGAACTCGAACTCGCCAGCGGCGGGCACCCACCGGCGCTGATCGTCCATGAGGACGGGTCCACGGCGTGGGTGGAGGCCAGCGGTCGCGGGGTGGGGCGCCACGTCCCGGCTCCCAGAGCACTGCCCGCGCGCTGCTCTCCCTACGGACTCCCTGATCCTGTACACCGACGGGGTCGTTTCCGGCACCCGTGACGTGGTGGCCGGCCTGTCCAATCTGCGCGCGTCGGCCACTGCCCTGCGCCGCGTGCCCACCGAGGGTTGGGCGCGCGCGCTACTGGAAGCGGTCCTGCCCACCGAGCCGGCGGGCGGTGACGCGACCGTGCTGCTGTTACGTCTGGCGGATCACGCCGGCAGGGCCCGCCACAACAGGGCGATCCTCTGACCGAGCCTGACCGCGCGCACGATGCTCCCCGGCGATCCCCAGGGTGCCGGGGACTGCTGAGTGATCGTCGTCGACCAGGCGCCACCGGTCCGGGCCAGACCCATCAGTGCCTCCCTGGTGCCGTCCTGGGCCATGAAAGGCCAGATCTCCAGCACCCGGCGTCCCAGCCACGCCTGCCCGCCGGCGACGCCGGGCTCGACATCCTGCACCACCAGGCCGCTGGGCACCCCTTGCGAATCGACCACGACGTCCAGGAGTAGCCACGGGTCGAGGTGCAGTCCCATCAGCGCGTTGAGCCACTCCAGTTCCGGATCGCTGGCGCGCAGGTTCCGCATCAGTAAGGGGGCCACCCGCTGCACGGCTCGGGTGATCGTCTCGCGGCGGGCGTCGTCGAAAGTCTGTCGGGTCCGCCAGACAAGGCCCACGACCCCGACCACCACCCCCTGGTCCGCCACGGGGATCGTCGCGGTGGCCTCGAACGCGACGGAGGCGGCCTGGGACAGTTGGGGGTATTCCCGGAGCCGCTCATCACGATCCCCCCAGAACAGCGCCACCTCGTCGAGGACCGATCGCACGAAGGGGATGTCCGTGCTCGGCGGAACGCTGCGCCAGGAGCTCGCGAGGTCGCTGGGGACGTTCACCTGCCCGACCAGCCGCAGGGAGCCGTCGGGGCTGGTCCGGTAGATCGTCACAGCGGCCACGTCGTGCGGCTCGAGCAGATCCAGCACGAGTTCCGCGGCCTCGTGCCCGGTGTCCGTGGACGAGGCCACCGCGTCCATGATCGCGGTGACCACTCCGGCTCTCACATCCGGCTGCTGCCGCAAGGTCCGCCAAGTGCTGGAAGTCGCCGGCGAGACCGGCAGCTGCTCCTCGAGGAGCCGGTCACCGAGTTCAGCGTCCTCCGCCTCCGGGATCGCCACCCCCACCACAGTGGCGGCGACTTCGACGACCCGGACGTTGTGCTCCTGGGACATGCTGCGCAGGCGCTCGAACGCCTCGTCCAGGGTGATCCCGTGACGCTCCACGAGCACACCTTTGGCCTGTTCGATGACCGCGCGCATCCGCGCCGAGGCGCGCAGGTCGCGGACTTCCTTGCCCAGCGCCGCGACGGTCTGGGCCAGAGGCGCCTCCGGATCCGGTTTCATGAGGTGTCATCACCCGGGTCGCCGCCCACAAGGTCGAGCAGACCTGCGATTCCCAGGATGATGCGCACGTTCGGCGAGGCTCCCTCCATCGTGATGGTGGCGCCCCGGTCGACGGCTGCACCCATGACCATGCCCACCAGATCCACCCCGGCCGGATCGAGGTACGTGCAATCCGCCAGGTCCACGACGAGCGCGGTGAGTGCCGGGTGCGTCGTCACGAGGGGCCGCAACCGATCGGCGTCGGCCTGCCCGACCTCGCCGACGAGCCTCAGCGTCGCGGTACCGTCGGCGATGGTCAGGCTGGAGACTTCAGCCATCCCCGACCTCCCTCGTCACCTGACCCGTTCCCCAACGGACACCCCGACGGATACCGCGACATCGTAACAACGCAGGGTTGCGGCACGGGCGTGCCGATCCGTGCGCATGGCGGGTCTCAGGCCGCTGCGCGGACGGCACGGTCGGGCGCTGCACCATCCTCGGACCAGGCCTTCGGCAATGGCACATCCTGCGTGATGTGGTCGCGCAGGGCAGCCAGCGTGCGGGTGATCAGCCGTGACACGTGCACCTGTGACAAGCCGAGAACCTCGGCGATCTCCGACTGCGTGCGCTCGCCGAAGAAGCGCATCTGCAGGATCTGCCGCTCCCGCTCGGGCAACCGGCTCAGGGCCGTGCGGACTGCCTCCCGCAGCTCCACGTACTCCAGGTCGCCGTCCACATCGCCTACCAGATCGCCGAAGGCCTCGTCCCCACCCTCGCCCATGGGGTGATCCAAGGACTTCGAGCTCATCGCCTCGCCCCTGGCCTGCACAGCCTGCAGGCCCTCCTGCTCCAGCAGGCCCAAGTGTTCGGCGATCTCAGCGGAAGAGGCGTCGTGGCCGTGGGTGGCACGCAACTCGTCGGCGGCCTTCTGGACCTTCAGGGTCGCCTCCTGCAAGCTGCGCGGGACACGAGCCGCCCAGGCGTGGTCACGGAAATGCCGGCGTAACTCCCCGAGGATGGTCGGCACGGCGAACGAGTGGAACTGCGTGCCGAGTTCCGGGTCGAAACGCGCGGCAGCGCGCACCAGTCCCAGCGAGGCGACCTGGATCAGGTCCTCCAGTCGCTGCCCGCGCCCGGCGTACCGGTGCGCCAGTTGACGGGCCAGAGGCAGGTAGTCCACGGCCAACACCCGGCGCTCCGGCGTGAGCATGGGAGTCGAGCGCTCTTCGGGCTGCGGGTCCGCCAGCACGTCCCGGTAGACGTTCAACACCCGCGCACCCAGCGCAGGCTGTTCGTGCAGCGCTTGCAGCCGGACGCCGGCTCCTGCACCCAGACCGCCACACCGGAGTGGATCGGCGAGCAGTTCTCGCACCGCGCGGCCCAGAGCACGGGGGCCACGGTCCACGTCGATGAGCGCCCCCGTCGCACCCGCGACGATGTGGTCGAGGTGGGCCCCGGTGGCCACGGCCAGCGCGGCGACCCCGTGGCTGGCCGCCTCCAGGACAAAACCGCCATGGCGTGCGCCGTCCGTACCGGCCAGCAGCAGTGCCGCGTTCTCCCAGACCCGTGTCCGGTGTTGCCCGCGCAGCCCGGGTCGGTAACTGATGCGCTCGTGCACGCCGAGACTCTCGGCCAGGTGGCGCATGCGGGTACGGGTGGTGTCAGGCAGCCGGCTCAGCACCACCAACCGGTGGGACGGCCAGTAGGGCATCGAGCGCACTGCGGCATCCAGGCCCGGCCCGCTGTCCAGGCTCACCACATGCGCCGGGATCTCGGTGTCGTGCGTACGTGCCATGGGCGAGGGGACCGCCATCACACCTGGGGACAGTGTTGGTACGCCCCGGCGCCGCCAGGTGTCCTGCTCCGCCGAGGACAGGGGCAGCACGGCGTCCACCTCCCGGGCCAGTGCCCGCTCGAGGTCGTTGGGGCTGGGAGTCTCGTCGAATGTGGCGACCACGGGCACTCCAGGCGGCCGGGCGGTCAGTGCCGCCATCGTGGCCACGACCCCCACCGCATGCACGACCTGCGGGCACCGCTGGCGCCAGGTCTCGCGCAGGTGCTCGGTGCAGGCGGCCACCGCTTCACCGAGATCGGGCTCGGCGGGGCCTGTGTCGGCCAGGACCTCGGCGCCAGCCCGGCGCAAGGAATCGGCCAGAGCTTCCACAGCGGTACGCGGAAGGCGCGACGTGGCGGTCAAGGGACGGGAAATCAGATGTACGAACATGAAAGAACCTCGCTCAACAAGGGCGGTGAGCGACGTGGCCTGCTCATCTGAAGCGCACGTCGTGAGGGAGACATACTTGCGGCCCGCAAGGGGCAGGGATTGCATCAAGCGGAAAAGGTGCCCGGCTTCTGCAGGCCCGCTTGCGTTTGCGCCACGTCTCTGGACGCATGAACGACACTACATGCATTGCACGTACGTGTAAAGACTGAACTCGCCGCGCGAACGGGTGAGCGTCCGGACGGCTCAGTCAGTGATGCCGCGGACCTGCAGGGCGTGCTGCAATTGCGCCTGGGTCATGTGGGACCGGTCCTGCACGCCGGCCCGTCGCGCGAGTTCGTACAACTCGGTCTGGGAGCGTTGACGGCGCCGCGGCGCACCTGCGCGGCGCAGCGACTCATCGCGCCGCACCCGGAAAGCCCTGCCCATACGGCGGCGCCGGCCAGCCTCCACGGCGGCCAGCACCGGTACGACCTCCGCCTGCTCGACCGCGATGACCAACTCGGCGGCTTCGACCAGATCCTCGCCACTCGGCGACTGCCGGGACGTGATATCGAGCAGACGACCGAGGCCCTCGTCGGTCGGGACCATCGGGTACACCTCCGTGCCGGCCGCCACCACGTGGGCCAGCAGCGCGGCTCGCAGGTCGGCGACCGGGTCGCTCAATCCCCGCCGCGGGCGGCCGCACCGGTCGATGAGCCGGCGCAGGCGGCGGTGTTCTGAGCCCAGCACCAGGGTGATGTCCACTGCCATGCCCGACCCGTACCCCGCGGCCCTGCGGACATACGGCGAGGCCGTGCCTCGACTTCCGGGTCACGCAGGACGATCATGGGCACGGGGGAGGTGGATGTGATGTTGACCATTGCCGTGGTGGGCCCAGCGCAGGCGCCGCCACAGGTGCTCTCGCAGGCCGAGGAGGTCGGACGGCTGCTGGCCGCCTGCGGCCATGTCGTCGTGACCGGCGGTCACGGTGGGGTCATGGAGGCGGCATCCCGGGGAGCGGCCATCTCCGGTGGCCTGGTGCTGGCACTTCTGCCCGGCAGCGAGCGCGACGCCAATCCATTCGTCACCCTGGCCCTGCCCACCGGCTTGGGGGAGATGCGCAACGCCCTGCTCGTGCGCGTCGCCGATGCGGTGGTCTGCGTCGGCGGCAGTTGGGGCACGCTCAGCGAGGTGGCCCTGGGGCTGCGGACGGGGGTGCCGGTGGTGATGCTGCACGGGTGGTCGCTGCCAGCCGGACCGGTCCTCGCAGACTCTCCCCAGGACGCGGTACGCACGGCCATCGACCTGGCCACCCGTTACCGCGGATTGCGCTGAGGCTGCGACCTGGCGGCTACCCGGCGGACATGGCGAGGCGGCAGGACCCCTCGTCCTGCCGCCTCGTGCTGGATCAGGCTCGGACCTTCTCGCCCGGCAGATCCAGCGATCCCTCCCCGGCATCAGTGATCTGGGACGGCGACACGCGCTTGCGGAACACCCAGTACGTCCAGCCCTGGTAGGCCAGCACTATCGGGGTGAACACCACAGCGACGATCGTCATGATCTTCAAGGTGTAGTCGGTGCTGCTCGCGTTCCAGATCGTCAGCGACAGCGCCGGGTCGTTCGACGCCGGCATGACGTTCGGGTACAGCACGCTGAACAGGTAGATCACGGCACCGCCGAGGGTGATCGCGCTGAACAGGAACGACCAGCCCTCACGCCCGGCGCGGTTCATGGCCAGCCCCGCCAGCCACGCCACGGCCGCGACGACCACCAGCGCCCACGTCCACGCCTTGTCGCTGTAGGCCAGTTGCGTCCAGAGCAGGAAGATCACGGCGATGACCGTCGCGACCAGCCCCACCTGCCCGGCCACGCGGTTTGCGCGCACCCGGATCTCACCGTCGGTCTTCAGCGCGAGGAAGACCGCGCCGTGGGTCATGAAAAGGGTCAGGGTCGTGAGTCCACCGACCAGCGCGTACGGGTTCAGCAGGTTGAAGAACCCCCCGTCGTACAGGCTGTTGCCGAACGCACCGGCCTTCATCGGCACGCCGCGCACGATGTTGGCGAAAGCCACGCCCCACAGCAGCGCCGGGAGGAAGGATCCGACCACGATGGCGATGTCCCACCGCTTGCGCCACACCGAACTCGAGCGCTTGCTGCGGTACTCGAAGGCCACGCCGCGCAGAATCAGGCCCACGAGGATGAGCAGCAGAGGCAGGTAGAAGCCGCTGAACAGAGTGGCGTACCACTCCGGGAAGGCGGCGAACGTGGCGCCACCGGCGACGAGCAACCAGACCTCGTTGCCGTCCCACACCGGGCCCAGCGTGGTGAGCATCGTGCGCCGCTCGGCCTCGTTCTTGCCGATCACCGGCAGCAGAATGCCCACACCGAAGTCGAAGCCCTCGAGGACGAAGTAGCCCACCCAGAGCACCGCGATGAGGATGATCCAGACTTGTTGGAGTTCCATGGCCATCTCCTCAGTAGGTCACGGTCAGCGGCCGGTCTTCGCCGACCTTGTCCGGATAGGTGTGCTCGACGGAATCGGGTGGCCCGATCTTCACCGCCCTCATCAGCAGGCCGACCTCGACCACCGCCAGCGCCCCGTACAGCAGCGTGAAGACGACCACCGAGATCCACACCTGTAGCGCCGAGACGGTGGGACTGACACCCATGGAGGTCGGCATCAGACCGAAGACCACCCACGGCTGTCGCCCCATCTCCGTGAAGATCCAGCCGGTCGACGATCCCAGCAACGGCATGGCGATACCGAACAGCGCCAGCCGTGGGAACCACTTGGTTGTCGGGGTCCGGCCCTTGCGGGTGACCCACAGCAGCCATATCGCGATGAGCACGCCGACGAAACCGGCACCCATCATGATCCGGAAGTTCCAGTAGGCCATCGGGATGTTGGGCTTGTAGCTGTCGAGGCCGAACTGCTCGCCGAACTGCTCCTGGTACTGCGCCTCCAACTGGTTGATGCCCTGCACCTCACCGTCCCAGCTGTGGGTGGCCAGCAGGGACAGCCCGTGCGGGATGGTGAGGCTGAAGACCTCCTCGGAACCGTCCAGGGTCCCGATGGTGAACACGCTGAACGGCGCCGGCGCCGCGGACTCCCACAGCGCCTCCGCCGCGGACATCTTCATCGGCTGGATCTCGACCATCTTGGTGGCCTGCATGTCGCCGGTCAGCCCGACCCCGATGAAGGCCACGATCGTCGTGATGGCGCCCAGCTTGAGGGTGGAGCGCATCACGTCGGTCGCGCGGCCCTTGAACAGCACCCATGCGGAGATGCCGGCCACGAACAGGCCCGCGACCATGAAGGACATCGTGATGACGTGGGTGAACGTGATGACGGCCAGCGGCTGGAAGAGGACTTGGCCGATGTCGTTCATCTCCGCCCGCTGGGTCTGCGGGTTGAACTCATAACCGACCGGGTGCTGCATGAACGAGTTGGCGGCCAGGATGAAGTAAGCGCTGATCAGCGTCCCCGTCGCGGCCAGCCAGATCGTGGCCAGGTGCAGCTTCTTCGGCAATCGGTCCCAGCCGAAGATCCACAACCCGAGGAAGGTGGATTCCAGGAAGAACGCCAGCAGGCCCTCCATGGCCAGCGGCGCTCCGAAGACATCCCCGACGAACCGGCTGTAGTCGCTCCAGTTCATGCCGAACTGGAACTCCTGCACGATGCCGGTCACAACCCCCATCGCGAAGTTGATAAGGAACAGTTTCCCGAAGAACTTCGTGGCCCGAAGCCACTTCTCGTTGCCCGTGCGCACCCACGCCGTCTGCATGCCGGCGACCAGGAAGGACGTTCCAATGGTGATCGGCACGAAGAGGAAGTGGTACACGGTGGTGATGGCGAACTGCCATCGCGACAGATCCAGCGCGCTCATACGCGCAAGTCTGGCGTAAGCACTGTGTAAATTCCACCCATCGTAGGCTTACCTAATGGGCCGGATAGGGCCCCGATCGCCGCGGATTCCGTCGCAGTTCCGCGTGATTGCGCGCGGATCTGGCAACAAACGGCGGAGTGTGTGATCCGTCACATATCCCGGCCCGCACACGGGTTGTCACTGTGGGTAATCCCCGCGTGCCATCACCCGGTTGGCCGGCCCACCGCCCAGGGCCTCGAGCACCCGGTCGTTGGCCTCGCGAGGACCCACTGACACCCGGATCCCCTCCCCGGCGAACGGCCGCACGGTCAGCCCGTGGCGCTCCAGGTGCGCGGTCACATCCGCGGCATCGGGGGTTCCCACCCACACGAAATTGGCCTGGCTGTCCGGCACGGTCCAACCGGTGGCCCGCAGCCCGGCAGCCAACCGGTCGCGTTCTGCCACCGTCGCCGCAACCGTGCGGTACATGTGGGCCAGGCCAGCGGGCTGCAGGGCGCGGGTAGCGGCCGCCTGCGCCGGCCCGGAGACGCCGAACGGCGTGGCCACCTTGCGCATCGCGGCGATCACCTGCGTGCTACCGATCCCATAGCCCACCCGCAGCCCGGCCAGTCCGAACGCCTTCGAGAACGTCCTGAGCAGGAGCACATTCGGGTGGGCCTGCGCGATCTCGAGCGCGCACACCGCCTCCGGGGCCGTCACGTACTCGTGGTACGCCTCGTCGATCACTACCAGTAGGTCGTCCGGGGTGTTGTCCAGCAGCCACAGCACCTCGGCGTGGGTCAATGCCGGGCCGGTCGGGTTGTTCGGGGTGCACAGGAACAGCAATCGGGTGCGCTCACCGACCGCCGCGGCCAGCGCTTGCACGTCGTGGCGGGCGGCGGCCGTCAGCGGGACGGTCACCGGCCGGGCGCCGCTGATCGCAGTCACGATCGGGTAGGACTCGAAGGACCGCCAGGCGTACACGACCTCGTCACCGGGATCCGCGGTGATCTGCACCGCGTTCTGGCACAACGACACCGACCCGCAGCCGACCGCCAACCGATCGGCACGAACCCCGGTGTACTGCGCGAGCGCGGCCAGCAGCTCGGTGCTGCCCGGGTCCGGGTAGAGGTGCACAGCGCTGTCCGGAAGGGTGGCCAGCACGCTCTCGTGGGCACCCGCCGGATTCTCGTTGGAGGACAGCTTGTAGGTGACCAGATCCGTCCGGGGTGCCGGGCGCTGACCGGCCCGGTATTCGGGCAGGTCGGTCAGCATCTCACGCAGGCGCACACCATCGGCCATACGGTCTCCTCGGTCTCTTACCAGTAGCGTGCCACTCGTGACGTTGCGCGCCCGTATCTGGCTCCTGCTGCTGGTCGCGCTCACGATGGTCCTGCTGGCCGCCTTCGCGTTGCGCTCGGGGTACACGACCGTGGCCGGCACAACCACCACCGTCTCGACCCGGTTGCAACCAGCCTCCGACTCCGTGGCCGCCTTGAACACCGCGCTGGCTGAGATGGACTCCTCGGTCACGTCGTACGCCCTCACCGGCGACGTCACCGAGCTGGGCACCTACGTCGAGGGCTCTGCGCAGGCGACAGCCGAGTTCGAGAACCTGCGCGTCCTGCTGGCAGGCCAGCGGGAACTGTCCCGGCTGCTGCGCGAGACCATCCACGCACACGGCACCTGGAAGCGCCAAGGCACCCGTCCGATCATCGAGGCCACCCGCACCGGGGACCGGGAGCAGGCCCGTCAGCTCGTGCGATCGGGCACCAGCCGCAACCTCTACAACGACGTTCGGACGTACACGCGCACTCTCGACCAGGAGATCCGCGACCAGGCCGCCCGGGCCCAGCGGACCCAGCAGGAGCAGTTCGTCCGCCTGTCCCGCATCCTCAACGTCAGCATCCTGCTGTTCTTCGGGTTGCTCGCGGCCTTCTCGACGCTGCTCCTGCGAGGGGTGCTGCGCCCGCTGAAGGAGTTGCAGGTGCAGTTGGTGGACGTCGCGCAGGAGAGCAACCACGAGACGCCCATCGCGGCCTCCGGGCCCCCGGAGTTGCGTGACGTCGGGCAGGATGCCGAAACGATGCGGCGCGAACTCGTCCGGGAGGTCGACAGTGCCCGGCAGGCCCACGAGGGCCTCGCCCAGCAGAGCCCGGTGGTCGCGGCGATCCGGGCCGAACTGTCCGACAGCCACGCGCAGCCGGTCGAGGGTCTCGACGTCGCGGGTGTGCAGGAGCCTGCCGAAGGAGTGCTGGCTGGGGACTGGTGGAGCGCGCAGGTGCTGCTCGACGGTCGACTGGCGATCACGCTCACCGACGTCAGCGGCCACGGCCCCGAGCCGGGGATGGAGGCCCTGCGGCTCAAGCACGTACTGGAGCTGTCCTTGGCGCAGAACGCGGATCCGGCGACCGCCCTGCGGCTGGCGGCTGCCGGATTCCGGACCGCCGCCCGCTTCGCCACCTGCATCATCGCCGTGATCGATCCGCGCACCGGCGACCTCACCTGGGCCAACGCCGGACACCCCCCGGCGTGGCTCGTGAGCGGAGACACGACCGCTGAACTGACGACCACCGGTCCCCTGCTGAGCGTCCTGGGCGGGACGTGGACCAACCACCGGGCGTCGATGCCCGTCGGGACGTTGCTGGTGCTGTGGACCGACGGCCTCACCGAATCCCGCGACGGCCACGGCGTCGAACTCGGGGACGACGGACTCGCCGGACTCGTGGCCGGCGCGATGGCCACCGAGGCGACGTCGGCGGGTTTCGTCGCGTATCTGCTGGCGGCGGCCCGCGCCCGTGCGCTGGACTGGCGGCGCGACGACGTCACCTGCGTGGCGGTGCGGCGGGCTTGAGGTCAGTCGGCGATGAGTCCGGCGGCCTCCGACACCCCGGCAGTATCCCCGAACCGGTCGTGCAAGGCAGCCACCTCACCGATGACCACGATCGACGGCGCGCGGACACCCTGCTCCTGCGCCGCCACGACGACCGTGCCCAGGGTGGCGGAGATGGTGCGCTGTTCGGGGTCCATCCGCGCTCCACGATGGCCGCCGGGGTGGTGGCCGGACGTTGCTGCGAGAGGACGTCGACGACCATCTGCAAGGACCGCACGCCCATGAGCAACACGATAGTGATCTCCGGCGGGATGCCTGCCAGATGGGCGACCAGCGACGGGTCCTCCCCGTGCGCGGTGGCAACGATGAAACCGGTCGCCATGCCCCGATGGGTCACGGGGATGCCGGCAGCCGCAGGAACCGCCACCGCGCTGGTGACGCCCGGGACCACCTCGACCTCGACTCCGGCATCCAGGCAGGCGGCCAGCTCCTCCCCGCCGCGGCCCAGCACGAACGGGTCGCCGCCCTTGAGGCGTACGACCCGGTTGCCCGCACGTGCCTCGGCCACCAACAGGGCGTTGATCTCGGCCTGTCCGACCGTGTGGTCGCCTGGGCTCTTGCCGACATGGATGACGCGGGCCGCGACGAGGTCCAGCGCCGCCCGGGGCGCCAGGCGGTCCACCACCACGACATCGGCGGCCTGCAGTAGGTTGCGCGCCCGGATGGTCAACAGTTCCGGGTCCCCCGGTCCCGCGCCCACCAGCGCCACCTTGCCCGGTCCCGGTCGCCGCGGCCGCAGGTCGACGGTGGCCAGGGCGCTCGTCAACGCCTGCTTCACGGCGCGGGCCCGCTGCGGGTCACCGCCTCCGGACACCGCCACCTGCACACCGTCCGGTCCGGGCACCGGCGAAGCCGTCCACGCGGGGGACTGATCAGCGTCGGCGGCGTCGATGCACCAGATGCGCCGGACTTCGGCCTCGTCGCGGACCTGCCGGTTGACCCCGGCCGGGGCGCATGCCTGCACCAGCCACACGCCGTCGAGGTCGCCGGCCCGGAACTCCCGGCGGTGCGTCTGGACGTCGGCCGCGGCGATGCCGTCGGCGATGCCGGGCGCCACCACGACCACGTCGGCGCCCTGCGCCAGCAGGCTCAGCACGCGGCGGGAGGCCACCTGTCCGCCACCGACGACCAGCACGCGCCGCCCGGCGAGGCGCACGAAGAGCGGATACACGACTTCGATGCTACGCAGGCGCCGGGCGGGCCCGTGGATGGTCACAACCACGAGGACGGCCTTACCCTGATCGCGTGGATCTCGCCTCCGCGATTCTGACCGGCCTCGGCCTTGCTGCCGCCGCCGGCCTGAACGCGTACATCCCGCTGGTGATCGTGGGCTTCCTGCAGTACTTCGACGTCGTGGATTTCGGGTCGCCGTTCGACAACCTCGCCAATCCGTGGGTGCTCGGTGTACTGGTGGTTCTCCTGCTCGTCGAGGTCCTCGCCGACAAGATCCCTGCCGTCGACTCGGTCAACGACGTGATCCAGACCGTGGTGCGCCCCGCCGCGGGTGCCGTCCTGTTCGCGGCCAGCACCAGTCTGGGTACCGACATCCCGCCGGTGGTCTCATTGATCGCCGGGCTCATCACCGCCGGCACAGTGCACGGTACGAAGGCCGCCGTGCGCCCGGTGCTCAACGCGGGTTCGGCCGGCGTCGCTGCGCCGGTCGTGAGCACTGGGGAGGACATCGTGTCCACGGCGCTGGCTTTCGCGGCGATCCTCGCCCCGTTCCTGGTGCTGCTGGCACTCGTGGCCTTCGTGTGGTTGGTCGTGCGGTGGTTGCGCAGGCGGCGGCGCGAACCGCTGCCGGGCTAGGAAGCCTCGACCACCAGCACCGGGTTGCCCGGTTGCCAGGCATCCTGGCTGGACAGGGTCACCGACGTGCTGCCCCCGGCCGGCACCTCGCCGGTGGAGCCGGACGCGACGGCCACCGCCTTGCCGTCGACGTAGTAGTAGACCGTCAGTTCGGTGCTGGCAGCCCGGTCGCCGGAGTTCACGACCGTGCCGTTGATGACCAGCTTCCCGTTGTCCTGCGTGATCGCGTACTGCGACAGCAGCCAGTCGCCCGAGCGCAACTGGTCGGAACCCGGGAAGGCCGGTGCCTGCTGCACGCCTTGCTGCTGCGCGGGCTGACTCTGCCGGTCTGACGGTGCCGGGGTGTCCCCGCCGGAGTTGACGGCGCTGACGCCCAGGTAGCCGACGACGGCCGCCAGCAGGCCGGCTGCGACCACCGCCGCGGGCTTGTGCCATGACAACGAGGTTCGGCTGGCGGTGGCACCCGCGGGCCGGATGGGCTGGGTCGTGTGTGCCGGGGGGGTCAGGGACACGGTGCTGTCCGCGTGGGCGTCCACGCTGCGGGCGATGTCCAGCACCTCGCGTGCGCTCGGGCGCCGTTTCGGATCCTTGGCCAGCATCCGCCCGAGCAGCGCCCGCCGGGTCGGGTCGATGCCGGCGAGATCGGCCTCGCCGCGCTGGATGTTCATCAGCACGGCGACGGTCGCCCCCTGCCCGAAAGGCGGCCGGCCAGTGGCCGCGAAGGCCAGCAGCGAACCCAGGGAGAACACGTCACTGGCTGCCGTCAGTTCGGAGAGGTTGGCTTGCTCCGGTGACAGCCAGGCGGGGCTGCCGGTGACGATGCCGGTTGCGGTCAGCGACGTGGCGTCCTCGGGGTGCGCGATGCCGAAGTCGATGAGGACCGGGCCGCGCTCGGAGATGATGACGTTCGCGGGCTTGATGTCCCGGTGGGCGATCCCGTGGATCTCCAGCACGGCCAGCGCTTGGGCCAGACCGCGGGCGAGTTCCCACCAGCGTTCGGACGTCAGCGGACCCCAGATCGACACAGCGTCCCGCAGGTTCGGACCCGGTATGTACTCGGTGGCCAGCCACGCCGGGGTGCCCGCGATGTCGGCGTCGAGGAAACGGCTGATGTGGGCGTCGTGCACCGAGCGCAGGACCTGCGCCTCACGCTCGAAGCGGGCTGCGACCTGCGGGTCGTCGAGCAGCCCGGGTCGCACCACCTTCACCGCCGCGACGTCCTCGCCGTGCACGGCCTTGTAGACCACGCCCATGCCGCCGGACCCGATGCGCGATTGAACTTCCCATTTCCCCAGGCGCCGGGGATCGACGTCGGTGAGTTGTGCTGCGGGCGAGCCGTTCAGCATGGCAACTCCTTGGCGCGGGGGACCTCACCAGTGTACGTCCGCGGCCGACAGGCGCCCCGGGAGCAAGCCGGGTGAGAATCGTCACCCCGGCTGGCAGGTGGGACACCAGTACGTGATGCGGTCGCGCGGGGGGCGGCCGACGCGGCCGCTGCGCACCACGGTCCCGCAGACCCGGCACGGTTGACCGGCGCGCTCGAACACCGCCATCCGGGGCCGCCGCCCGGTGACCGAGGCCTGCATCTGCCCACGGATCCCGGCCAGTGCGGGCGCGAGGTCGACCTCCCCGACCGGGGCGTACGGGGAGGTCCCGGCGGCGAACGCGAGTTCGGCGGCCCACATCGTGCCCAGCCCGGCGATCACGCGTTGGTCCAGCAGGGCCTCGACCACCGGTCGGCCGGCAGGCAGACCCATGGCCGGGTCGAACTCGTCGGCGAGGATGTCCGGGCCGAGATGGCCCACCCATCGCGACTCCTGCGCCGTCGGAGCAACCTCCACCATCGCCAGGCGCACCCCGATGGCTGCGGTGTCGGCGGTGCGCAGGACGACCCGGATCTGGTGGCCCGGCCCGGTGCGCAGGTCCGCCGGCCCCGTCACCCACTTGCCCTCCATGCGACGGTGGCTGTGCAGGGTCAGCCCCGCGTCGGTGCGGGTGAGCAGGTGCTTGCCCACCGCCTCGGTACCGACTACGCACTGGTCGCGCAGGTCCACCGTGGCGAAGCGCGGCACGCGCAGGTCGGCCTCGACCAGTACCCGGCCGGCAAGCGCGCGATCGAGCGTCTGTGCGCTACGGCGCACCGCATCACCCTCCGGCATGCCCCCATGGTCCCCCGCCCACGCCACGGCGCCGCATCTCGCTGTCCGGTTCTGACTACTGATCAAGTCCCCGAACGCCGACACGCCGCCGGATTCGCCAGTTCCGCAGCGTGTCGCGATTTTCAGAAAGCAAATCCGG
The DNA here is from genome assembly GCA_016703125.1 of Micrococcales bacterium. NCBI lineage: Bacteria > Bacillati > Actinomycetota > Actinomycetes > Micrococcales > Micrococcales bacterium. Next base: position 318,859 of record JADJCR010000002.1, read on the forward strand.
ACGCGGGCCTGCGGCCGCGGGCCGCGCGACCGGGGTCACTACGCTGAGGACGTCGCCTGCCAGGAGCCACTCATGCCCGAATCGCCCTATCCGCACCTGCTCGCCCCGCTCGACCTCGGTTTCGTCACGCTGCCCAACCGCGTACTCATGGGCTCCATGCACGTCGGCCTCGAGGAGGCCGCTGACGGCTTCGAGCGGATGGCCGCCTTCTACGCCGAGCGCGCCCGCGGCGGGGTGGGGCTGATCGTGACCGGTGGCATCGCCCCCAACGGGGAGGGCCGGCCCTGGCAGATGGGAGCCGCCCTCACCACCCCTGCGGAGGCCGCCCAGCACCGGATCGTCACCGAGGCGGTGCATGAAGCCGGCGGGCGGATCGCGATGCAGATCCTGCATTTCGGCCGGTACGCCTACCACCCGGAACTGGTGGGCCCGAGCCCCATCCAGGCGCCGATCTCGGCCTTCGTCCCGCACGAGATGACCGCCCAGACGATCGAGAAGACCATCGCGGACTTCGCCCGGTGCGCGGCGCTGGCCCAGGACGCCGGGTACGACGGCGTGGAGATCATGGGCTCCGAGGGCTACCTCATCAACGAGTTCATCGCCGAGCGGACCAACCAGCGCACCGACGAGTGGGGCGGCTCCTACGCCAACCGGATGCGTTTCCCGCTCGAGATCGTGCGCCGGGTGCGGGAACGGGTGGGCGACGACTTCATCATCATCTTCCGGCTGTCCATGCTCGACCTTGTCGAGGGCGGCTCCACACTGCCCGAGGTGGTCGATCTGGCCCAGGCGCTGGAGGCCGCCGGCGTGACGATCCTCAACACCGGCATCGGCTGGCACGAGGCGCGCATCCCGACCATCGCCACCAGCGTCCCCCGCGCCGCGTTCACCTGGGTGACCGAGGAACTCAAGGGCAAGGTCGGCATCCCCCTGGTCACCAGCAACCGGATCAACACCCCGGAGGTGGCCGAGCAGGTGCTCGCGTCCGGGCAGGCCGACATGGTGTCCATGGCGCGGCCTTTCCTGGCCGACCCCGAGTTCGTGAACAAGGCGGCCGCCGGGAAGGCCGACCGGATCAACACCTGCATCGCGTGCAACCAGGCCTGTCTGGACCACACGTTCCAGTTGCAGCTCACGTCGTGCCTGGTGAACCCGCGGGCCTGCCACGAGACGGTGCTGACCATCGAAGCGGCGACCACACCCCGGCGGATCGCGGTGGTCGGATCCGGGCCCGGTGGCCTGGCCGCGGCCGTCACCGCCGCCGAGCGCGGGCACGAGGTCACGCTGTTCGAGGCCGACGACCAGATCGGCGGGCAGTTCAACTACGCCGCCCAGATCCCCGGCAAGGAGGAGTTCCACGAGACGCTGCGGTACTTCCGCAACGCGCTGGTGGACGCCGGGGTGACGGTGCGGCTGGGCATCCGGGCAGGAGTCGAGGATCTGACCGATTTCGACGAGGTTGTGCTCGCGACGGGGGTGGCCCCGCGCATTCCGGACGTGCCGGGGATCGACCACCCCAAGGTGCTCACCTACTTGCAGGTCCTGCGCGACCACGTCGAGGTGGGCAAGACGGTCGCCATCATGGGGGCCGGCGGTATCGGGTTCGACGTCGCGGAGTACCTCACCCAGGCCGGGCCGAGTGCGACGCTGGAGCCCGGCCTCTTCTACGCCCAGTGGGGCATCGACCGCACCCACACCCACCGCGGCGGACTGGTGCCGGCCCAGCAGGAGGCCCCCGCCCGGCAGGTGACACTGTTGCAGCGCAAAGCCACCAAGGTCGGGAAGGGCCTGGGCAAGACCACCGGCTGGATCCACCGCACGGAACTCAAGAAGCGAGGCGTGCAGATGGTGCCCGGCGTCACCTACCTGGGGATCGACGACGCCGGCCTGCATTTCGAGGTGGACGGGCATCCGCAGGTGCTGGACGTCGAGACCGTCGTGGTGTGCACAGGGCAGGAGCCGCAGCGGGAGTTGCTGGACGGGCTGCATGCGGCCGGCGTGCCGGTGCAGGTGATCGGCGGAGCGGACGTGGCGGCTGAACTCGACGCGAAACGGGCGATCAAGCAGGGAACCGAGGTCGCGGCCGCGCTGTGAGGGTTTCCCGGACCGACAGCCGCGGAACCGAGCGAGGTCAGCGGATGACCCGGAAGGTGTCTTTGGCCGGGCTCGGGTCGAGGTTGCCGGCCGCGTCCTTCGCACGCACCTTGAAGGTGTGTTTGCCAGCCGGGACTTTGTAACTCTTCGGCGTACCGCACGCCTGCCAGGAGCGCTTGTCGAGTTTGCATTGGAAGCGCGGGTCCGCCTCAGTGGACGTGAAGGCGTATGTGACCTTCACCCGCACCGACTTCGCCACGACGCGGTTCTTCGGGTGCTTGGTGATGTTCGTGTTCGGCGCGGTGGTGTCCCGTGGCGGTGTCGCCTGCGTGCTCGCCGACCAGGTGGGCCCGTCGTACCAGTCGATGTTCTCGGAGTTCGGGCAGTCGATGCTGGCCAGGTCGATCGTGCCTACCACGCCTTGGCCCGCGTCGAAGACCCCCGTGATCCGCAGTGCCGACCCGCGCTTGCAGGAGGGTCCCGGAAACACTCCGAATGACGGGTACACGACCTCGTAGGTGAATCGATGGTCGACGATCGAGGCGCTCTTGCTGGTCACATCGATCGCATACGGGACGTCGTAGACGGTGAGATTCTGCACTGAACTGCCGGTCGCCGACACATCGAACCTGATGCGTGGCCCCGGCGGGGAATCCTCGTCACGGGTCCCTGAATGGTCTCCTGTGTAGTTGGCTCCGGGAATCTGGGCCGCAGCTTGCACGGCGAAGACGCCCAGACCCACGCCGACACAACTGGCGATCACGAGCGCCTTCCGCACACGGTCAACGCCCCTGCTGGTTCGCATTGGACCGCCCTCCCCCCGGAAAGCAAATGCACTATTGAACTCATTCCCAGTCTACTCGCGTGGCATCAACCGTGGGCGGGATCAGGCTGGGGCAAATGAGGGCCCCCGGCCCGTCGAGCCGGCCGCAGGTTCAGGCCAGCTCGAGGCGGCCGTCCCCGTAGGTGGTCATGACCTGGGAGATGACGATCTCGTAGCCGTCGTACCAGCGGGCGTACTCCTTCTTCGCCTGCAGGTGCGCGGTGGACCGGGAGAAGTCCTTCAAGTTGTCCAGGTGCTCCCAGCGGTAGACGGCGTTGCGCACCAGTCCGTCGGCAGATTGCCAGTTGCGCACACCGATGTAGCCCGGTGTCGCTTCTGCGGCGGCGGCAATCTGCGCGTCGAGCCGGTGGAAGTCGTCGTCGTAGGTGCCCGGCTGGAAGATGAAGGCGATCTCGTACACGGTGTATCACTATACCTTAGAAGTGCAGTACACTGCACTCATGGATGAGGCCGCCTCTCTGGGAGTGCTGATCGGCGAGCGCGTGCGCAGCGAACGCAAGCGCCGCACGTGGACGCTGGACCAGCTCGCCCAGCGCTCCGGGGTCAGCCGCCGCATGCTCGTGACCATTGAACAGGGCGGCACCAACCCCAGCATCGCCACCCTGCTGCGGCTCAGCGACGCGCTCGGCGTAGGGCTGCCGGCGCTCGTCGCACCCGGGCCGACCAGCAGCGTCACCATCAACCGCAAGGCCGACCGCAAGACGCTGTGGAACAGCGAGGCGGGCGGGGCCGCCTACTTGACCGCCGGGACCGCCGCGCCGGAGGTGCTCGAGTTATGGGACTGGCACCTCGGCCCCGGGGACGACTACCGCGGCGAGGCACACTCCCCGGGCACCCGCGAGCTGCTGAGCGTGCTCAAAGGCACCGTCCGGCTCACCGTCGCGGGCGAGTCCTGGGACCTGCGTGTCGGCGACGCTGCCTCGTTCATCGGTGATGTCCCGCACGGTTACGCCAACCCCGGCACGTCTCCCGCCCGCTTCGCACTCACCGTCTTCGAACCCCCCAGAACAGGAGCCGAACGATGAACGCCACCCTGCAGAACGCCCACATCGACGCCGCGGTCCGCGAGTTGCGCCCCGACTACCGCGTCCTGCTGATCGTGGCCGACGGACTGACCGGTGACTTCGACGCCTCTGGCCCGCTCGAACAAGCCGAGGCCCACGCACGTGCGCTGCTGGCGGACTCGGCTGTGGAGAACCTCCCCCACATCGCCGCGTGGCGGGAGGCGTTCCGCAGTTTCGGCGCGAAGCCGCAGCGGACCCGCAACAGCCTCGAGGCACTCACCCGGCGCGCACCGGACGGTCTGCCGCGGATCAACGCCCTGACCGATGCCTACAACGCGATCTCGGTCCTGCACCAACTCCCGGTAGGCGGCGAGAACCTCGACGCCTACCGCGGCGCGGCGCGGCTGGTCCGGGCGACCGGCGAGGAACCCTTCGAGACCGTGGCCGGCGGGGAACCGGCCATCGAGCACCCGAAGCCCGGCGAAGTGGTCTGGCGTGACGACGCGGGGGTCACCTGCCGCATCTGGAACTGGCGGCAGTGCACGCGCACACAACTGCGGGATGACACGCGGCGGGCGCTGTTCATCCTCGATGCGCTGGCCCCCATGGACGACGACAAGCTCATGGCCGCCGGGGACCACCTGCAGGCCGTCCTGCGGACCGGATCGCCGGGGGCCGTCACCGGCTCACGCCTCGTGCGATGAGTCTGAGCGACCGGGTACCGGCCTGGACACTGGCCGTCACTGCCATGTTCAGCGTGCAGATCGGCGCGGCCTTGTCGGTGAGCCTGTTCGACGAGGTCGGTGCCGGCGGGACGGCCTGGTTGCGCCTGACCGCGGGTGCAGTCATCTTCCTGCTCATCAGTCGGCCCAAGGTGCGGGGCATGGGCTGGCCCGACATCCGGGCGGCACTGGCACTGGGCGTGGCCACCGGGATGATCACTGTCAGTTTCCTGACCGCGATCGAACGGATCCCGCTGGGTACCGCGGTGGCCATCGAGTTCCTCGGCCCGCTGACCGTCGCGGTGATCCGCAGCCACCGCCGGTCGCTGCTGGTGTGGCCGGCCGTGGCGCTCGTGGGCGTGCTGCTGCTCACCGAACCCTGGCAGGGGACCGTCGACCCGGTGGGGATCGCACTGGCCGCCGTTGCCGCGTGTGGCTGGGGGACGTACATCGTCCTCACGCAGCACATCGGCGACCGCTTCTCGGGCCTGCAGGGGCTGTCGATCACCATCCCGGTCGCGGCAGTGACGGCTGCTGTCATCGGCGTCCCGCAAGCGGCTGGCAGCATCACGTGGCCGATCGTGGCCGCGGCGTTCGGCCTGGCGCTGCTCCTGCCCGTCATCCCGTTCTCACTGGAGATGATCGCCTTGCGCCGGCTCACTACCGCCGCGTTCGGCACGTTGATGGCCCTCGAGCCCGCGTTCGGCCTGCTCCTGGGCGTGTTGGTCCTCTCCCAGATCCCGCACCTGGGCCAAGTAGTGGGAGTGGCACTGGTCGTGATCGCGGGCATCGGCGCGGAGCGCTCGGGGCATCGGGAGTCCGACCCGGCGGTTCCGCTCATCGAGTGAGCTTGTGTCACGAAGGTGCACGGTCCTCACGCCGCATTGACTCGAAGGTGCGGGATCCCGATCGGTGGAACCCGCACCTTCGTCACAGAACGCCCGCGGTAACCCGTACCTTCGTCGCACGGGGGACAGCGGCCCCATCGACCGTCACGATGGTGCCGCGACCGGCGGCGGCTGCTGGCCATACCGGTCAGCCGTAGGCCCGTCTCTGCACCCGGGAGTAGCCTGCCAGCACCTCCGGGCGCGCCTCGGCCTCGAACACCCTCGCCGCTGTCACACCGGGACAGTCCGTCGCGTTCCAGGACGGCAGGCGCCCGGTCAGCGCCCACGCCGCCTGCCGGGCTGCCCCGGCGGCGACGTACTCACCATGACGAGGAACAGGATCACGCCGATGCCGTAGAAGGCGAACCCGGTCAGAACGGCCAGCGTGTCCCACTGCGACAGGTGCGGCACGAGGGGGCCAGTGCGAGGGGCACGAGCAGGTTCATGACCGGCGGGATCAGCCAGCCGCCGTTGACCCCTTCCAAGCCGTTCGTCCCACGCAACATGGCCACCGACCAGGCCAGGCCCAGGGCGACCGCGATGATCGCGCCGACCACCAGCAGGACGCCGTCGACCCACAAGCCCGCCGGTGCCCAGCCCGTCCGGCCCCAAGCTGTCGCCAGGACGAGCAGCCCGGCCGGAAGGGTGGCAAGCATCGCCCCGTGGGCGGGGTCGGAGAGCTCAGCGTCGAGATCCGCCCGCGATCGCAGTCGCGCGGCGTATGGGGGCAGCAGGACCACGGCGAGCACGGACGCAACGACCAGGAAGACCTGCGAGCCCCACCGCAGCCAGTCCGCCTGCCAGGTCACCGACTGCACCGATAGCGCCAGGGCCAGCGCCCCGGTCCCCATCACCGAGCCGTACCAGGCCGGGTGCCGTTTCATCGTGCCCGCCCCTCCTTATACCCCCTCAAGGTATGATACTCCCGGGTTACGGAAACCGGAGGATCGCCATGGCACGAACCGTCGTCCTAGGAGCCGGCATCGCAGGGCACACGGCCGCACTGCACCTGCGCCGCCTGCTGCCCAAACAGCACGAGGTCGTGGTGGTCAGTCCGAACTCCGAGTGGAACTGGATCCCGTCGAACATCTGGGTCGGCGTCGGCCGGATGAGCACGAAGAAGGTCACCTTCCCACTGGCCCCCATCTACCGGCGCAAAGGCATCGAGTTCCACCAGGCGATGGCCGTTGAACTGCATGGCGAAGGCAGTCCGGACCTGCCCCGCCCGCACGTCACAGTCAACTACACCGACCCGGCCAGGCAGGGCCAGACCGCGCGCCTGGAGTACGACTACCTCGTCAACGCCACAGGTCCCAAACTCACGTTCGAGGCGACCCCGGGACTGGGACCGGACGGCAACAGTTGGTCGGTGTGCACCGCCAGCCACGCCGAGGAGACCGCCCGCGCCCTCGCCCGGTCGATCGCGAAACTGAAGCAGGGGCAGCCGCAGACCTTCCTCATCGGCATGGGTCACGGCACCTGCACGTGCCAGGGTGCGGCGTTCGAGTACACCTTCAACGTCGAGCACGAACTCGTCGAGGCGGGGGTGCGCGACAAGGCCGAGGTCATCTACATCACCAACGAGGCCTCCCTGGGTGACTTCGGCATGGACGGCATGAATTTCGGGACCAAGGACGGCATCGTGCCCAGCCGGATGTTCACCGAGTCGCTGTTCCAGCAGCGCGGCGTGAAGGCGATCATGGCCGCCCACGTGGAGCGGGTGGATCCGGGGGTGGTCCACTACGAGTTGCTGGACGGCACCAAGGGGGAGCAGCGGTTCGACTTCGCGATGCTCCTGCCGCCGTTCCGCGGCGCGGACCTGAAGGCCTTCGACGCCCAGGGCGAAGACGTCACCGCCGACGTCTTCGCGCCCAGCGGTTTCATGAAGGTCGACGCCGACTACACCCCGCGGCCCTACGAGCAGTGGACAGCGGCCGACTGGCCGCGCACGTACCAGTCGGTGAAGTACGACAACGTGTGGGCCGCGGGCATCGCCTTCGCACCCCCGCACCAGATGTCCAAGCCCCGCAAGACCCCCAACGGCACCATGATCGCCCCGGCCCCGCCGCGCACCGGGATGCCGTCCGGGGTCATCGGGCGCGCAGTCGCTCAGTCCATCGCCGAGCGCATCAAACACGGCGGCGCCGGCAAGGTGCACACCGCGTCAATGGCGGAGATGGGTGCGGCCTGCATCGCCTCCGCGGGGACGGGTTGGCGCAAGGGCCAAGCCGCCGCCATGACGGTCTTCCCGATCATCCCGGACAAGACGAAGTACGGCGAGTACGGCCGGGACACCAAGGAGACCTACGGTGAGATCGGCCTGTCCGCGCACTGGATGAAGGTCGTGCTGCACTACATGTTCATCTACAAAGCCAAAGCCCGTCCGTTCTGGCACCTGATCCCGGAGTGAGGTCCGACGTGGAGAATCTGACGACGTTCCCCGATGCCCCGCTTCCCGACGACAAAGAGGTGAAATTCCGGCGCAACCTGCTGCGCCAGGGCTGGCGCTTCGCGGTGCTCAACCTGAAGATGATCACGATGGTGACCAAGGGCCACCACTGATCGGCTAGGTCACAGCGGGAAGTCGGCCAGCACCGGCACGGGGTACGGCGTCGTGCCGGGCACCCAGCCGGCGTCGAGTTTCTGCTCCCCCACGCCGCCGGCTGCCCAGATGTGGCAGGTCCCCCGCAGGAACGGAAGCACCGTCCGCAAACGACCCTCATCGCCCTCCCGGCCCGGGTTCTCGCGGACCCGCCCGGAGAACGCCGCCTGCACCAGAACCGGCGCCATCGCCCGGGCCAGTTCACGCAAGTGGGTGCAGCCGGCCGGTCCGCCCAGGCGATCCCGCATGGCCTGCGTCCAGCCCCGGCCCACCTGAACGCCGACCAGTTGTTGGTAGGCCGCAGCGATCTGCGGGCACTCGGTGTGCGGGTAGGTGTGGAACCGGACATCGACGGTCTGCACCGTGAAGTCGGTCCGCGAGACCGTCGCCGACAGTTCCAGGTCGTGCACGATGGGCAGATCCTCGGGACGCTGCGCCCATGGGCGTTCGTCGCGCAGCCGACCGATCACCTCGACTGAACCCTCGGGACCCGGGTACACGTCGAAGACCACGCTGCGCCGGTGGTCCGGGATCCGCTGTTCAGCCACCGGCACAGGCTATCGGCGTGGCGTTGCCGAACCGAGACCAGGCGTTCAGCCGTCGTTCAAGGACCGTTTCCGGGGCCGTCGAACGGTCGGCCTAGCGTGAAAGCGGAGGCAGTCATGACGGTTCACTCAGTCTCGATCGGCCACGGTGCGCTCGCTGACTACGCACTACTCTTCGCAGAGGCCTGCGAGGTCCTTTCCGATCTGGCACAGAGCACGGCCGAGTCCCGTGCGGACGACTACGAGGCCCTGCAAGCGATCCACGCGGAGGGGGCCGACCTCCACTCCGGGGTGATCGTTCCCGACACGCTGCCGGGGTTGCACACCCTGCCCACGGCCCTGCGCGAGATGTTCGCCGACATCATGCTGCTCGGGGATCTGATGTACCGCGTGCCGCAAGCGGCTCCCCGGGTCGAGGACCTGCTCCTCATCGAGGAGATCGCCGACGCCCTGTCCACAGCCTTGGAGCACCTCGAAGACGCAGCGCGAGTGGACGAGCAGGCCGCCCGGATCGCCGACCGTGCTCAGAAGTTGTGTGTCACCGAGCCGTACCACGCAGACACCCCGCTGGGCCGGCTGCTCTCCGCTGTGAGCGCAGCGCGCTCGGGCCTTGATGCGCTGGTGGCCGGGATGCCCGTCGCCTGAGGCCAGCGGGCCAGCGGCGCCCCTCCCGGCCTGCGGCTAATGTCCGAGGTGTGCGCATCTTCATCTGGCACGGCTACCTTCTGCACGGCACCGGCTCGAACGAGTACACGCGGGCGCTGGCGCGGACTCTGGCGGGGCAGGGCCACCAGGTCACGGTCTTCTCCCAGGACCCCGATGCCGCGCAGATCGACCTCGGGGGGGCCGTCGTCGTCCGGCCGTCGCTGCCCGGTCGGCTGCCGGTGTTCGTCCTCGACCGCTACCCCGACATGGAACCGGCCCTGCTCGGCGATTGCAGCCGCGAGGAACTCGACGCGTTCGTCGAGGCCAACGCCGCGGCCCTGCGGGACCACGGACCAGCTGATCTGCTGATCGCGAACCACGTTCTGCTGGGCGCTCCCGTGGCGGCGGCCAGCGGGTTGCCGAGCCTCGTGAAGGCGCACGGCTCAGAACTCGAGTACGCCATGCGCGCCAACAGCACGCTGTGTCAGTGGGCGGCGAGGAGCCTGCAGCAGTGCCTCGGCGTCATCGCCGGTTCCGAGCACATCAAGGCCGTCGTCACCGACCTGGGGGGGACCGATCCGCAGGCCATCACCGTCATCCCGCCCGGAGTCGACACCGACTTCATGCGTCCGCTTCCGCGCGAGCAGGCGCTGGCTGGACTCCTCGCCGAAGCCCGCGCGGACGTTCCGGGTGGGGAACGGCTGCCCGATCCGGGCAACGCCGGACGGTTCGCGCAGTTCCTGCGCACCGACGACCACCCCTGCGTGGTCTACGTCGGGAAGTTGAGCCACGAGAAGGGCGTGCCCCTGCTGGTGGACGTGCTCACGGAACTGGACTTCCGGGCCGTCGTCGTGGGTTTCGGCCCGGCTCGCGCGGCGGCGCAGGCGGCCGCCGGCGACCGGATCCTGTTCACCGGGCCTCTGCAGCACCGGCATCTTCGGTATCTGTGGCCGCTGATGGACGTCAGTGTCGTGCCGTCCGTGTTCCCCGAGGCGTTCGGCATGGTCGCGGCGGAGGCCGCCGCCTGCGGGTGCCCGCCGCTGGTGGCCGACCACAGTGGACTGGCCGAAGTCGCCGCCGGGCTGCGCCGGTTCTACCCGCCCGGATTGCGCGACATCACCACGTTCCCCGGCGGCGACGCCCCGGCCCTGGCGCGGAAACTGCAGCTGTACGCCGGGCTTGATCCTTCGCAGCGCGCGGAACTGGCCGCCGCCGCCAGGGTCGCGGCCGTTGAGCTGTGGAGCTGGGACACCGTGGCTCACCACGTCATCGAGGCGGCGGACCTCTAGCCTGCAGGCATGGAAGATCGGGCTGCGGCGGCGCTGGCGGCCTCCCATCGATCAGCGCAGAACGCCCTGCGGCCGGGCAGCGGCGTGGTGCGCCTGGTCGCCCATCGAGGGTCCGGCCACGCCTTCAACGACCCGGCCGGGCCGCCCGAGAACACCCTTGCGGCCGTGGCCTACGGCTACGCACAGGGCGCCGACGCGGTTGAAGTGGATGCCTGGCGCACAGCGGACGGACAGGTGGTGCTGTTCCACGACGAGACCAGCGATCGCACGACTGACCGTCCGGGGTGGACGATCGCGAAGGCCTCGTACGCGGATCTGCTCACTGCCAGCGCAAAGGCGTGGAAGGGCCAGGGCTGGGCGGGCGCTGGGATCCCGACCCTGACCCTGTGCGCCGAGCTCGTGCCGCCCGGCCGGGCGCTGGTCGTGGAGGTCGAAGAGGGTCCACAGGTCGTGGCCGATGTGCTCGCCGCGGTCGCACCCGCGGACCTGGCGACTGAGCAGGTCATGTTCATCTCGAAGAACCTGGACACGGCTGCAGAGGTCAAACGACAGTCGCCGGATCACCGCACCTTGTGGATCGTCGACACCACCCCGCGCTGGCAGGTCGGCGGCTGGACACAAGGCCATCGCCGGGGTGCCGACAGCCATCGCACCGGGTACGACGAACCGACGGACTGCCACTGGCTCGTGGAACGGGCGCACGCATGCGGCCTCGACGGCCTGGACACCCTCTTCGCCTACCCCCCTGACCTGCCGACCGCGGTGGCGGACGCCGGATTGCTGTGGATGGTGTGGACCGCCAACGACCCCCGGGCGGTCGACCTCTGCCTGCGCGACGGGGTGTGGGGGGTGACCACCGACAACACCGCGGCGGTGCGCCAGTGGCTGCACGCCGCGGGGGTCACGACAGGGTGGTGACTGCGACGAAGGTGCCCAGCCTCCCGCCGCTCTACGACGACAGTGCTGGGTTCCACGTCGACGACCCCGCACCAGCGTCACAAACCACCCTCCAGCCCCCGCACCTTCGTCACAAGGACCGCCGGGCGCGCGAGGTGTCGTGCAGCGTCGCCGCCTGCGCCCCGGACGTCAGCAGGGTCGCCCTGGCCACCACCCGGTAGGTGCCCTTGGCCAAGCGCGGGAGTTTCCACCGCAGCGTCTTTCCCCGCCGCGGGGTGGCGTAGGCGACGGCCTTGCGAGCCACCACGCGCTGCCCCTTCAGCACCCGCACGACCAGGCCCGCCGATGACGGCACGACCGGCCGGACCACCCGGAATGCGACCTTCACGCGTTTGCCGGTGAACGTCGGCGCGGAGACCAGCACACGAGTGCGCGTGCGGGAGCGGTCCTTCAGCGTGCGCGTGGTCCGCTTTCCCTTGTCCAGGACGACCAGGCGCACCGAGTTCAACGATCCCCATTCCGGCGTCGCCCTGACCGTAGCGCCACGAGGGATCTTCACCGGTGCCGACGTGAAGCGGTCGACCCCGCGGCGATCCGTGTCTGTGAACTGCAGCCGCAATGTGGTGGCCGGCCCGTCGTGCCGCAGGACCAGGGTGCCGCCCTTGCTGAAGTCCGCGGTCTCCGAGCCGCCGTCGAAGGTACGCAGCAGCAGGCTCGCCGAACGCTGATGCCCGCGGCGGTCCGACGCCAGGTCCAGCTGCAGCCGGCGGTCCTTCGTCCCGCTGAAGGTCACCGTGCCGGAGCCGGGGTCCGAACTCAGCGCGTCCGTCACACCGGCCGCCGTGGGCACGTCGCGGACCCCGGCCACGAACCCTTTGCCGGTGGTGAACTGCGAGTAGGTGCCCTTCGCCGCGCCCTGCACCGTGTGGGAGACACTCGTGCCGGGCGGCGCCACCAGGAAACCCGCCGAGCCGGGCACCGCGGCGGCGTCCTGCACCGGCAGGAACTCGGCATCGGCGGGCAGGTCGGTCACGCTGGCCGCGCCCGCGGGTGACCCGAAGATCGTGATGCTCTGCAACGCGTTGAGTCCGGGCAGCGACGGGTCGTCCGGGATGACGCTCAGCGGCACGGTGAAGAAGTCGCCCCCTCCCCCACTCCAGGTCTCGCTGCCCATAGGGAACTCCCACCGGTCCTTCGCGGCGTCGATCCGGATGACGCCACGGTCGATCTCGCGGTAGTAGTGATCGGCGGGATTGCCGTCCTCCGAGGCCAGGAACGGCACGTTGTTGTCGTACACGTACACGAACACCGAACCGTCGGACTGCTCCTCGATGTCATAGGCCGTGACCACGTGCCCGCTCAAGCCGTTCTTCAGCGAGATCCCGGGGTAGCGGCCAGCGGCCAGTTCCGCACGGATCACCGACAACTGGTTGGGCAGGTCCCGCTCCCGGCCCAGGTAGGCGACGAGGAACTGCGCCGTGCCCTGCCCCGCGTGCCGGCCGTCCAGCCATGTGCCCAGCGCGGCGTTCGGCCCGGTGCTGCTGGGCAGGTCGTGGTTCACCGTCACCCCCGGCGCGAACTTGCTGTGCCGGACCTTTCCGGCGAGCAACTCCTGCAGGGTTCGGTTGATTCCGAAGCAGTGGCCCCCGGAGGCCTTCAGCGCAAGGTTGAGCACCCCCCACACGAGATACGCGACCGGGTCGGGCACACCCGTGGGTATGGGGCAACTCCCCAGCGGCCAGCACGGATTGACCTCGATGAACATGTCGCGCTGACCGACGAGGTCGGTGAGTTCGCCATAGGAGAGCCAGCCGTAGGCGTAGTTGCCGAAGGCGAACCCGTCGTGGTTGCGAACGGTATGGACCGTCAGATCGTTGGTGCTGCGGTATTTCGGGCCCGCCAGCGGCACGATCGTCACCGGGCCGCTGGTCGCGGTCCGGGGAATCCGGAAGGTGAGGCTCCGGCCGTCCGCAGCGACCTCCGCGTCCACTTCGGCCCGATCGTTGCCGACCTGCACCTTCGTGCCAGGGCAGAACCCGGTGCCGTCCACCCGAATGCGATCGCCCGGGTCACGCCGGCGCGGGGCCCACCCGGAGGTGTCGGCAACCGTCGCCGAGTCCACCGCGTCGGCCACCTGCAATTGGAGGTTGCGCGAGGGGTAGCCGGGGCTGCTGGCGGTGAGGTTCACGTTACGCACCGACCCGAGGGCCGACGTCCGCTGCAGTCGCAGCGTGCGTTCGGCGATGAGGTTGCCGCCAGGCGGGATCGTCGAGCCTGGCAGTATCTGGGCGGTCGGTCCGGTGGTGGTGGCGGACACCGTGACCGTGCCGGGAAAGTCGATGTTGCGCCGTACCCGCACCGGGATGTCGGTGGGAGCGCAGGCGCCGAGCCGGAACAGCGGACCGCCCACCACGGACAGTTCGAAGTTGGTCCGGACCACCAGCGAGGTGGCGGCCGTGCGCGGTCCTGGCGCGACGGCGGCGTTGCCCTGCGGATCGGCCGTGACGGTCAGTTCGACCGGCTGTTCGAAGGCCATCACGTCATCGCTGGCGGTCAGCCGCATGGTGGTGCTGCTCCCGGTTCCAGGCACCGGATCAGGGAGGAACTGCGCCGTCACCCCCGCGGGCAGCCCGGCTACCGACATGTCGACCGGACCGCTGGAACCGTTGAGCCGCGTCAGCCCGATAGGGATGTCGAGCGTCGACCCCTGCCGCAGGCTGTTGACCTGCGCGGGGGCGGAGACGCTGAGGTCGGGCAACGAGTCGTCCGGAAACTCGAACGTCAGGTCGTCGAAGCCCAGGGTGGAACCGGCGGCGCCCGGGCCGGTCACCGCAAGGAAGAAGTAGGCGATGTCGGGGGCCGCACTGGTGACCCGGACCTGGGACGTGAAGCCGCTGGCAGTGATCGGCACCGCCTGGCTGACCCCGGCAACGGAGTTGTTCGCGCGGTAGGCGATCAACTGCGCGGACACGGCCTGCGGAGAAGCAGTGAACAGGCCCGCAAACACGGTCACCGCCGACGCCGTGCGGGTGAGCCGCCCGGTCATCCCCGGGGTCACCAACTCACAGGTCTGACCCGTGTCCGGGTAGCACACGTCGATGCCGACGTCCGCGGCCACTGTCCCGGAACGGGCCTGCCCGGGGGCCGATCTGCGGAAGGGCCGGAAACCGGGATCGTCCGCCACGAACCGGACGAAGCCCGACGCCTCGTACTGCGTGGTCACGGGCGTCCCCAGCGCCGGGCCGGTCTCGAAGTCGATGGTCACGGTGTCGGCGGCTCGGGCGGGGGTGACCGGTCCCAACAGTGTGGCCACGAGCGCCAGGGAGGTCAGAGTCGCCAGTCGTCGGGCAACTCGTGCCCACGGTCTTCCGGGCACCATCGTCGCCATGGCGTTGCGCCTTCCCGCGCCGGACGGCGGCGATGGCGCACGGCGCAAGTTTCGCGCGCGCTGTGACGGCGGTCAATGGCCGGTTCGGCTGACGTCGGGTCAGGCGAAGACCTGCCCCAGGGCCCGGATGCCGTCCTCGTTCGCGCGGAACCAGGCCCACTGACCGCGTTGTTCGCGCGT
This sequence comes from Micrococcales bacterium, assembly GCA_016703125.1. NCBI lineage: Bacteria > Bacillati > Actinomycetota > Actinomycetes > Micrococcales > Micrococcales bacterium. The sequence continues at coordinate 333,956 of JADJCR010000002.1, forward strand.
GATGAGCCCGGCGTCGGTGAGCACCTTCAGGTGGTGGCTCACGGTCGGCTGCGAGAGGCCGACAGGATCGTTGAGATCGCACGCGCAGCACTCACCGGCAGATCGGATGAGGGCCAGCAGTTGCAGGCGAGCCGGCTCGGCGACCGCCTTCAGGACCTTGGCCAGGGCCTCGGCCTCGGGACGGTCGATGGGCACACCCAGACCATCGGGGCAGCAGGCAGCGATGTCGGTCGGCGCGCTGATGAATCTCGCGGGCATCGTGATCGGCCTCTCCTGGATTGACAATGATCAATATATCGGCGTAGCGTTCATATTGACAACCATCGATGTGAGGGGCCTCGTGCGTCAACAGATCGACCCTGTGGACACCGCGTCCCGCTGGGCTGGGGGTCGACGCCGTGCGGGGCATCCGCGATGACATCCGCGGGCGCAGCGAGGCACTGATCGCCGAGATCGCCCCCCATTGAAGGAGGAGACGATGACCGACAGCGCTATGCACGAGGTGCGCGAGAACGTCCGGGAGCACTACGCGCAGGCCGCGAAGTCGGCATCCTGCTGTGGCAGCCCGGTGGAGGGTGGCTCGCAGGTGTTCGGGATCTCGCAGTACGAAGATGTGACCTCGCTGCTTCCCGAGGAGGCGATCATCGCCTCGCTGGGGTGCGGGAATCCGACGGCTCTGGCCGACCTGCGGCTCGGGGATATTGTGCTGGACCTGGGCTCCGGCGGCGGCATCGACGTGCTGCTGTCCGCCCAACGCGTGGGACCCACCGGCAAGGCGTACGGCCTGGACATGACCGATGAGATGCTCGAGCTGGCACGAAGCAACCAGCGCAAGGCCGGGGTGGACAACGTCGAGTTCCACAAGGGCCACATCGAAGACATCCCGCTGCCCGACGACAGCGTGGACGTGATCATCTCCAATTGCGTCATCAACCTGTCCGGCGACAAGAACGCCGTGTTCCGCGAGGCGTTGCGTGTGCTGCGGCCAGGCGGTCGGCTGGCGGTGTCCGACGTAGTGCTCAGTCGGCCGCTTCCAGACGAGTTCGCGTCGGTCACCGCGCTGTGGACCGGCTGCATCAGCGGCGCGCTGACCGAGCAGGAATGCCTCGACGGCCTGACCGGGGCGGGCTTCGAGCAGGTGTCGGTGGAACCGACGCAGGTCTTCGACGCTGCCGCGCTCGAGGGTCTGGCTGCCGATGTCGCGCAGGCCGACCTACCGGCGGGTCTGGACGTGGCCACAGCGATCCGGGGCCTGGACGGGGTCATCCGCTCGGCGTCGATCCGCGCGGTGAAGCCGTCCGTGGCGCCCGCAGACTCCTGCGAGACTGCTTGATCCGGCGCGGGCCGTCAGCGCCGGGTTGCTCATGCGGTCAGGAGTTCGCAGAAGCGCTCGGCGGTGATGTTGCGCCCGGTGATGACGAATACCGTCGGCTGGTCGGACGGGATGTCACCGGCGCGCGCGGCAGCAATGCCCGCGCCGGCGGAGCCCTCAGCGACAACGCCATGCTGCAGGGCGAGTTCGCGGACGGCGGCGCGCAGGCCCGGTTCGTCAGCCGCAATTACCGGAACCCGGCGTTCCCGCAGAATGGCCGGGGTGAGCGCGTCGGCAGCGATGTTGCCCGCGAGCCCGTCGGCGATGGTGGATCCGATCTCGACGTGGACCGGGTGCCCGGCCCGCATCGCTGTGGACACTGCCCGCGACGCGCTGGCCTCTACGCCGACCACACTCTCTGATGGGGCGCCGAGTGCCGTGCCGGCGGCGAGTCCGCCGCCGCCGACGGGAACCACGATCCTGAAACCAGGGGGGACATGGTCGGCGATCTCGCGGGCGATGGTCGCCTGTCCGGCGATCACGTCCGGGTCGGCGTAACCCGATACGAACTGGGCACCGCTAACCTCGGCGATCGTCAGCGCCGCTTCCTCGGCCGCGTCGTAGCCGGTCCCGATCAGCCGAAGGTCGATGTCGAACCCGCGCAGCGCCTCTATCTTGGCCGCCGATGCGGTCTCTGGCACGACGACCGTCGCCGGTGTGCCCAGGCGGGTCGCGGCGAACGCGACCCCCAGGCCGTGGTTGCCCGCCGAGGCCGTCACGACCGGCCGGCCGTCACGCGCAGCGGCGGCGACAGCGGCCAGTGCGCCACGAACCTTGAACGATCCCGTCGGTTGCAGGCCCTCCAACTTCAGGAACGCCGGAGCGGCGAACCCCGCCAGGTCCACCCGCACCAAGGGCGTGGGGTCCAGGTGCGCCCGCACGACGGCAGCTGCATCTGCCAGGCGTGCCTCCCAGTTGACAGAGCCCGCATCCATGGTGCCTCCGTTCATGACTGTCTGCGACCTCGCTTGACGGCGGGGTCTCCAGATGCACGAAGGTCGCGCACGCCTGGTCAGCCCCGGTGCATGTCAACGAACCGGCTGTAGTGGCCCTGGAACGCCGTGACGACCGTGGCGGTGGGGCCGTTGCGGTGCTTGGCGACGATGATGTCCGCCTCCCCCATGCGCGGTGAGTCCTTCTCGTAGGCGTCCTCCCGGTGCAGCAGGATCACCACGTCGGCGTCCTGCTCGATCGACCCGGACTCCCTCAGATCGCTCATCATCGGCCTGCGGTCGGTGCGTTGTTCCGGGCCACGGTTCAACTGGCTGATCGCCACCACCGGCACCTCGAGTTCCTTGGCGAGCAGGCTTCAGGGCGCGGGAGAACTCCGCGACCTCCTGCTGGCGCGACTCGACCCGTTTGCCCGAACTCATCAGTTGCAGGTAGTCGACGATGATGAGGCGCAGGTCGTGCTGCTGCTTAAGCCGGCGGCACTTAGCGCGGATCTCCATCATCGACATGTTCGGGGAGTCGTCGATGAACAGCGGAGCGGACGACACCGCCGACATCGTGTTGACCATCCGGGTCCATTGCTGCTCGTTCAGCGAGCCCGAGCGCATGTGGTGCAGCGGCAGTTCCCCCTGCGCGGACAGCAGCCTCATCACGATCTCGTTGCGGCTCATCTCCAGGCTGAAGATGGCGCTGGTCAGCCCGTGTTTGATGCTGCAGGACCGAGCGAAGTCCAGACCCAGGGTGGACTTGCCCATCGCCGGGCGGGCCGCGACCACGATCATCTGGCCGGTGCAGCCCGTTCGTCAGTTTGTCCAGGTCGATGAAGCCAGTGGGGATGCCGATGATGTCACCGGTGTGGTTCTGGATCGATTCCAGTTCGGTGTAGACCCCGTCGAGCAGGTCGGATAGCGGCGCGTAGTCCTCCGCGGTCGTGCGCTGCGTGATCTCGTAGACCGCCGCCTGCGCGCGATTGATGAGTTCCTCGACCTCACCCTCGCCGGAGAATCCGGTCTGCACGATGCGCGAACCGACCTCCACCAGACGTCGGCGCATGGAGGCGTCGCGAACGATCTGCGCGTAGTACGAGGCATTCGCCGTGAGCGGTGGTGAAGCGACGAGGGTGTGCAGGTACGGGGCGCCACCGATGCGCTGGAGCTCGCCCGAGGCCATGAGGCCGGCGCTGACCGTGATGGCATCCGCGGGTTCACCCCGCGAATACAGGTCGAGGACGATCCGGAAGACGGTCTGGTGGGCGGGGGTGTAGAAGTCCTCCTCGCGCAGCCGCTCCACGACGTCGGCGATCGCGTCCTTGCTCAACATCATGGCGCCGAGCACGCACTGCTCAGCCGCGATGTCCTGGGGAGGGGTGCGTTCGAAGGCGGCGGGGGCCGCGGGCTCCATATCCAGGCTCATGAACCTCTTTGTAGCGACTGGGTATGACAGGCACGCCGACTTCCGCGCAGGTCGGTCCGGGGGGCTGTGGACAGCCGGGTGCACGAGTTGTGGACGTGGTGCGTGGGATAGCTTTCACAAGTTGTGGAAAACCTGGGAGTATCGGACTTTGTGATCTCAAGAACTTGCCTCTGATCAGGCAGTTTACCCATTTGTAACGTGTGGAAAGAACTTGGATATCCGTTCAGGGCAGGTTCTGCAGGTGGGCCCGGATGCCCGGAACTGCCGCCTGTACCATGGCCACCACCTCGTCGAAGTCGTCCGCAGTGCCGTAGTACGGGTCGGGCACCTCGGTATCCTCGGCGGTCGGATCGAACGTGCGCAGCAGTCTCGCCTGCACCCCCATGCGCTGCAGGTCGCGCAGGTTCGCGGCATCCATGGCCAGGACCAGGTTGCTACCGGCCAACGCCTGCGGGCTGGCCTGCCTGGCAGTGTGCTCGGACGCGTACCCCGCGCGGGCGAGGGCGGCCGTTGCCCGCGGGTCGGCGCCGTCGCCGACGTGCCAGCCGCCGGTGCCCATCGAATCGACCTCGACGTCAAGGTCGCCCAGCTCGTCGGCGAGCACCGCAGCGGCGATGGGTGAGCGGCAGATGTTGCCCAAACACACAGTGGTGATGCGGATCGTCATGATGCTCCAGACATGCTTACGGCCCCGAGCGCACGTGCACCCGGGGCCGTAACGCAGGATTCAGGCAGATACCACGTTCACGGTCACCTGAGCCACCACATCCGGGTGCAGGGAGACCCGCACCGGGTAGGCGCCCAGGGACTTCACATGACCATCGATCTCGATCGCTCGCTTCTCGACCAGCGGGCCACCGGCGGCCTTGATGGCCGCGGCGATGTCGCTGGTGGTCACCGAACCGAAGAGCCGTCCAGTGTCCCCTGCCTTCGCGGTCACGCTCACCGTGAGTGCCTCGAGCTGCAGACGGACCTCATCGGCGTGCTCGCGACCGCGGATCTCGCGGGCTCCGCGCGCACGTTTGATCTGGTCGATCTGCTTCTCCGCGCCCCGGGTCCACCGGATGGCATACCCCCGCGGCACGAGGTAGTTGCGGCCGTAGCCGTCCTTCACCTCGACGATGTCGCCGGGGCTCCGAGATTGTCCACATCTTGGGTCAGGATGATCTTCATGATGCTCCTCAGCGGGCGGTCGACGAGTACGGCAGCAGAGCCATCTCGCGGGCGTTCTTGACCGCCTTGGCGATCTCCCGCTGCTGCTGCACCGTCACCCCGGTGACGCGGCGGGCACGGATCTTGCCGCGGTCGGAGATGAACTTGCGCAACAGCGCGACGTCTTTGTAATCGACCGTGTCGACGCCAGCGGCTTTGAGCTGGTTCGCCTTCTTCTTGATCGGCTTGACGGGCCGGGGTGGCTGCTTTGCCATTGTGGTGCTCCGATGTGTCGGGCCCGGCCGGTCGGCCGGAATGGGATGGATGAATGGAAGTGCTTAGAACGGGGGTTCGTCGACCGCGCCGCCCCAGGCGTCCCCACCACCGGCGGGAGCGCCCCAGGGGTCCCCGCCACCGGACGGCGCAGGAGCCGCACCGGCGTCGGCGGAAGAACCACGGCTGGTCCTCTGGATACTGGCCGTTGCGTACCGCAGCGCCGGGCCGATGTCATCGATGTCGACTTCGTAGACCGTGCGCTTCTCACCCTCGCGGGTCTCGTACGAACGCTGCTTGAGCCGGCCGATGACGATCACGCGCATGCCCTTGCGCAGGGACTCCGCGACGTTCTCGGCGTACTGCCGCCACACGGTGCCGGACAGCCAGACGGTCTCGCCGTCCTTCCACTCCCCGGAGGCGTTGTCCCGGTTGCGGGGGGTCACCGCGATGCGGATGCTCGCGGCCGCCACCCCGGACGGGGTGAATCGCAACTCCGGGTCGGCAACCATGTTGCCCACCAAGGTGATCTGGGGTTCACCGACCATTGTTCAGACCTTTCGTCGTTCGTTCTTCGAATAGTGACGCGGGGGTACGACGACTCAGGCGGCGCGCCGCAGGACCTTGGTGCGCAGGACGGCCTCATTGAGGTTCAACTGGCGATCCATCTCGGCCACGGTCTGCGGGGTGCAGGTCAGTTCCAGCACCACGTAGATGCCCTCGGACTTCTTCTGGATGTCGAAGGCCATCCGACGCCGGCCCCAGATGTCGACGTTGTCGACGGTGCCCTTGTCCTGGCGCACGACGTTCAGGAAAGCCTCCAGGCTGGGCTGAACTGTCCGCTCCTCGAGATCGGGATCGAGGATGATCATCACTTCATAGGGACGCAACTGCGACCACCTCCTTTGGACTCAAGCGGTCACGGGCCTTCCGTGACAGGAGGTCTAGGCGTCTGCGTGGTGACGACCACGCCCTCCCAGGGTACCGGACGATGTGATCCGGGTCAGCCGCGGTGTGGACAGCGGTGGAGAACCGCCCCCCGACCGGATACCGCACGCCGCCGACCCCTGCCGGTGCGCCTAGCCCACCCTGTCCTCCGACCCGGACAGACTCGCATCCGTGGCCGCCCGCCCGGGCGGCCAGTACAGGAGGGAAGAGTATGACGACAGACACCACGACTCGCGGGGCGGACGGCGGCGTGAAGGTGGTCGGGATCCTGGTCCTGGTCGCCGGCATCATCATGATCGTCGCTGGTGCCGTGACCTGGGCCTCGGTGTCCAGCCATCTCAAGAACGAGCGGATCACGGTGTCCGAGGACGCCGCCAGCCAGGCCGGCAAGCAGGTCGCCGGACCGCTGACGGCCTACGCGGAGGCCGAGGTCATCCAGAAGCACGCGCTGGAGGCCACCGGCGGGAAGACCTACGCCGAACTCGACCGGGAGGACCCCCTGCGCGAGGTGGCGATGACCGGCTCGTTCCTGCGGGCATCCCTGTTCAGTTCGGTCATCGCCTTCGGGGTGGCCGCCATGGCGATCGGCCTGGGAGTGGTGAACGTCCTGCTGGGATGGTCCCTCACGCGCCTGGCCAAGCGCTGATCCACCGGGGCCCGCGCGGGTTGCACCGGCCACTCGCGCGGGCCCCGCTGCGTAGACTCGCGGCGTGACCCTTGCTGTGCAGCCCATAGACACCGCGACCCACCGGGCCTTCGTGCAGGCCCAGCCGTCGGTGTCCTTCCTGCAGACCCCCGCCTGGGCCGGTGTCAAGGCCGAATGGGACAGCCAGTCCGTGGGCTGGTTCGACGGCGCGGACCTCGTCGGAGCCGCGCTGGTGCTCTACCGGCAGGTACCCCGGGTCAAGCGGTTCCTGGCCTACATCCCGGAGGGGCCGGTGCTTCCCTGGGACCGCGTCGTCGCAGACCCCGAAGCCTGGTTCGCCCCGTTGCTGGACCACACCAAGGGCAGGGGGGCCTTCGCCCTGAAGATGGGTCCGGCGGTCGCGACCCGCCGCTGGCACGCCGAGACGGTGAAAGCGGCCATCGCCGATGACACGGTCACCCGGCTCGGCGACGTGCCCGCCGACGAGGACATCCCCACCGGCCTGCACCTGCAGCAGGCGCTACGGGCGGCGGGCTGGCAGCAAGAAGCGGGCGGGGGCGCCGGCTTCGGAGATGTGCAGCCCCGCTACGTCTACCAACTCCGACTGGCCGGTCGCAGCACCGATGACGTCTTCGCCGGCTTCAATCAGTTGTGGCGCCGCAACATCCGCAAGGCGGAGAAGAGCGGCGTGGAGATCACCGAAGGCACGCGCGATGATCTGGCTGCGTTCCACCCGGTGTACGTGGAGACGGCGGCGCGCGACGGATTCACCCCCCGCGGCTTGAGTTACTTCCAGCGCATGTGGGACGCGATGAACGCCGAGGATCCCCGCCGCCTGCGGTTGTACCTGGCCCGGCACGCCGGCGAGGTGGTGGCGGCCACCACCCTGGTCACCGTCGGGGACCATGCCTGGTACTCCTACGGCGCCTCCACCACGGCCAGCCGCAACGTCCGCCCATCGAACGCCGTGCAGTGGCGCATGATCACCGACAGCCTCGAGGCTGGTTGCGCCGTGTACGACCTTCGCGGGATCAGCGACAACCTCACCGCCGGGGATCATCTGTTGGGCCTGGTGCAGTTCAAGGTCGGAACGGGCGGCTACGCCCAGGAGTACGTGGGCGAATGGGACCACGTGCTGCGGCCGATGTGGAACAAGGCCTACGAGGCGTACCGCGCGCGTCGCTGAGCACGCCGGGTGCTCGGCTGCCCGCGCCGCAGGGATGTAAGACTGCTGCGGTGACCTTCACGCTGCACGTCGACGGCCCGGCCTGGCGGCAGCACACTGCGGTGGTCCGCGACGCCCTGCGCACCACGATCCGCGGGGAGGGGGCGCGGGCCCGGCTCGGTGATCTGGTGCCGGTCGCCAAGGGCAACGGGTACGGCCTGGGCCTGGACATGCTGGCCGCCGAGGCCAACCGGCTCGGCGTCGACCGGCTCGCCGTGGGCACGGTGTTCGAGATCCCGCTGGTGGCCGAGCACTTCCACGGCGACATCCTCGTGCTGTCCCCCTGGGAACCGCGCGACACCATCGCCGAACGCTCCTGGCAGGCCGTGCAGGCGGGGCCGCACGCCGCCCGCATCATCCGCACAGTGTCCGACGCCACACTGGCGAAGTCCCTGCCCGCCGACCTTCCCGAGGGCAGCCGTCTGGTCCTCGAGGGGATCACCAGCATGCGTCGCTTCGGCATTCTGGAACCCGACCTGCTCGCGGTTCTCGGCGGTGAAGCGTTCCAGCAGGCGCTGCGCACCGGACGGATCCATCTGGAAGGACTGGCGCTGCACCTGCCGCTGGCCATGCCCGAGGTCCACCACGTGTCCGCCACCCGGCTGCCCCGCGGCACCAGCGCCCGCGTGATCGAAGTGCAGGGATGGACCAAGACCTGGCGAGCCGGACTCGAGGAACTGCTGCGGGCACAGTGCCCGGTCGGGGACAACGCGAACATGCTGTGGGTCTCACACCTCAGCGATGACGAGCTCGGATCGTTGCGGGGGCTGGAACCGGACGTCACCGTCAACGCCCGGGTCGGCACCCGGCTGTGGCTGGGCGACGGCTCGGCGCTGCGCGCCCGGGGCACCATCCTGGCGGTGCACCAGATCGGCCGCCGGTTCGCGGTCGGCTACCGCCAGCGCAAGGCCACCAGCGACGGACTGCTGCTCGTCGTCGGCGGCGGCACGTCGCACGGCGTGGCCATGGCCGCTCCCTCACCGGCCGCCTCCCTGCGCCAGCGGGCCATCGCCGCCGGTACCGGGGCGCTGGAGGCCACCGGCCGCAGCCGCTCACCCTTCCAATGGGGTGAGAAGTTGCTGTGGTTCGCCGAACCCCCGCACATGCAGGTCTCCATGCTGTGGCTGCCGGATTCCGCACTGCGCGAAGGCCTGGCGCACGGCCTGCGCACCCCCACCGTCGGCGACACCCTCGACTGCCGGGTGCGACACACCACTGCCCTGTTCGACGCGGTGCTCATCGACGCATGATCTCGATCCTGCCCAGCCGCGACGATCCCACGGTCGCCAGCGGCAGCGAGGTGGCCGGCGGGCCGGCCGGATCGCGGGTACGGCTGGGGGTGACTTGGTGGAACGCCTACCGCGTACTGATCGTGATGACCGCCACCGCAGCTGCGGTCGGATACCTGTCCAAGGCGCATTGCCTGCTCAACGGTTGGGGCGCCGGCAAGTACACCCACCTGTGCTATTCCGACATCCCGCCGCTGTACCACCTGCGCGGACTGGCCGACGGGGCGGTGCCCTACGTCAGCGACCTCCCCGCCGATCAGGTTCTGGAGTATCCCGCGCTCACCGGCGTCTTCGTCTACCTCGCCGCTCGGCTGACCCCGGCGGGCAGCACCCTGTGGTTCTTCAACGTCAACGTCCTGCTGCTGCTCGTGTGCTGGATCATCGCCGTCCTCGCCACCGCCGTGGCCTCCCGCAGCCGGCCCTGGGACGCGGCGATGATAGCGCTCGCGCCGGGCATCATCATGTCCGGGACCGTGAACTGGGACCTTCTGCCGGTGGCGCTAGTCGCGGTGTCGGTGGCGCTGTGGGCCCGCGACCGGCCCTGGTGGGCCGGGGTTTTCCTGGGATTGGGGATCGCTGCGAAGTTCTACCCGCTGCTCCTGCTCGGCCCGATGTTCCTGCTGTGCTGGCGCGCCCGCGCGTGGCGGGCCTTCGGACGGTACCTGGCCGGCGCGGTGGTGGCCTGGCTGGTCGTGAACGTCCCCTTCATGCTGGCCGGTTTCGACGGGTGGGCCCGCTTCTACACATTCAGCCGGGAACGCGGTGAAGACTTCGGTTCGATCTGGCTGGCACTGACCACCTCTGGCCACCAGGTTCCCGCCGACCGCCTCAACACTGTGGCCACCGGGCTGTTCCTCCTGCTGTGTGCCGGGATCGCCCTGCTGATCTGGCGGGCTCCCATCACCCCCCGGGTGGGACAGGTGATGTTCCTCGTGGTCGCTGCTTTCCTCATCACCAACAAGGTGTACTCCCCGCAGTACGTGGTGTGGCTGATCCCGCTGGCAGTACTGGCCCGCCCCCGCTGGCGCGACTTCCTCATCTGGCAGGCCGGGCAGGCGGTGTACTTCGTCGCGGTGTGGCTGTACCTCGCCGGCCTCGACGAAGGGGCCAAGGGGCTGTCCAAGGAGGCCTACGCGGTGGCGATCCTCATCCAGATCGGTGTCACGGTGTGGTTCTCGGGCATGGTCGTACGCGACGTACTGCGCCCGCGCCACGATCCGGTCCGCAACGACGGCGCCGGGGTCCTCGATCCGCTCGCCGGGCCGCTGTCCCGGCCTACGGGCTCGGCGACACCGCCGGCGGTGACGCCGCCGCCGGCTGGGTAGGCGAGACCGGGGGCTGCGTCGCGGGTGACTCAGTTGCCTGGGTCGGGGTGGGTGATGCCGTACGCGTCGGCCGGGGGGACTTCGAGGTGGCACCCGACGGTGTCGCCGTCAGCGAGGGCGACACGGATGCGCTCGGTGAGACGGTGGTGGTCGGCGACGGGGCCACCGATCCGGACCCCACCCAGGTACCCGGCATCGGGAAGGTCTCCACAGGCTGCCCCTCGAGGGCCCCCCGCATGTACGCCGTCCACATCTGGGCCGGGAACGAGCCACCGGTGACACTCGACAAGCCACCGGTACCCTCCAGCGTGACCATGTTGCCGGCCTTGTCGGACTTGGCCATCATCACCGCGGTGGCCAACTGCGGGGTGTACCCCACGTACCACGCGGACATGTTGTTGTCCGTCGTCCCGGTCTTGCCCGCCGACGGCCGTCCCAGGCCCAGCGCGGTCGTACCCGTACCCACGTTGACCACCTGCTGCAGAGCGAAGTTGACGTTGTCCATGACGTCCTCGTCGAACTCCCGCTCGGTGCTCGGGATGAACTCGTAGTCCACCTGCTTGTCCGGGGTCTTCACCTCCTGGATCATCGACAGGTCCGCGCGCTCCCCGCGGGCGGCGAACGTCGAATACGCATGGGCCATGTCCAGCGCGGTCGGCGAGGCGGTGCCCAGCACGGTCGTCGGGTCTGCGCGCAGGCCGGTGGTGTCCTTCGGCACCCCGGCGCGGATCGCGGCCTTGCGCACATTGTCGGTGCCCACGGTCAGCCCCAGTTCGACGTAAGGGGTGTTGATGGAGTTCTCAGTGGCCTTGAGCAGGGTCACGATCCCGTAACTGGTGTTGCCGTAGTTCTGCAGGGTGTAGCCCTGGATGGTGCGCGGCGAGCTGCCGTCCCACGTGGAGTAGAGGCTGATCCCGTCCTCGAGGGCGGCTGCCAGTGCGAACGGCTTGAACGTCGATCCCGCCAGCGCGGTGGCCTGGGTGGCGTCGTTGAGCTGGTTGCGCAGGTAGTTCCGCCCGCCGTACAGCGCCACGACCTCTCCGGTCCCCGGCCGGACACTGGCCAGGCCTATACGCAAGCCCTCGGTGTTGTACGTGGGTCCGTATTGGTCGACGGCCGCGATGGCTGCGTCCTGTGCCTGCTTGTTGATCGTTGTGGTGACCCGGTACCCGTTGAGGTTGATGTCGTCATCGGTGTACCCGAGGTCGAGCAGTGCTTGGTGGGACGACTCCAGCAGGTAGCCGTTGGTGCCCTTGTAGTAGTTGTAGGCACCGCTCCACGGCAACGGCTCGGGGAAGACCAACTGGTCCGCCTGCGCCTGTGTGAGCCCGCCGGTCTCCACCATGCCGGCCACCACGTAGTCCCAGCGTTGCTGAAGATCGCTCTGGCCCTTCTTGCTGGCGTAGAACGACGGTGCGCGGATGATCGCGGCCAGGTAGGCGGATTCGGCCGCATCCAACTTTGCCGCGGTCTTGCCGAAGTAGGCCTGGGATGCCGCCTGGATCCCGTACGCGCCCCGACCGTAGTAGATGGTGTTCAGGTAGTCGGCCAGGATGTCGTCCTTGCTGGCCTGTGTCTCCAGCCTGACCGACAGTACGAGTTCCTTGAACTTGCGTGTGAACGACTGCTCCTGGGTGAGGTAGGCGTTCTTCGCGTACTGCTGCGTGATCGTCGAGGCACCCTGCGTGGTGCCACCGGTGAGGTTGTTCCACGTCGCGCGGATCAGGCCCTTGGGGTCGAAACCGCCGTGGCTGTAGTAGCCCCGGTCCTCCGCGGCCAGGATGGCGGCCTGCATCTCCGGCGAGATCCGGTCGATCGGAACGCTGGTCCGGTTCGCCTCGCCGATGCGCCCGATCTCGGTCTTGCCGTCGTCGTAGTAGATCCGCGTGGTCTGCGCGACGGCCAGGTCGTTGGGTTTGGGGATCTGGATGGTGGCCACAGCCACCCCCAGCCCGATGAAGGCCACAACGATCAGCGTCCCGACGATGCCCAGCGTGAGCTTCCACGACGGCAGCCAGCGGCGCACGCCGCTCTTGCCCGCCCGCGGGTAGTCGATCCACCGCCGTTTGACCTTGGCGGAGGCCTTTTTCGCCATGTAACTATCCTCGTTCCTCAATCCCACCTGTACTCAGACGTCGCGCGGCGCGGCGCGGTGCCGTCAGGTGTCGCCCTTGCGCACCCGTAGTGCCGGACGGGGAACCCCGTCCCCGAGCACGTAACTGCGCAGGCGGAAATGCCAGTGGCAGTCGGGGCAGACCTCGACTTCGTCGACGCGGAACTGGCCGTGTTCACCGGCCATCTCGTCGATCTCGGCAGCCGAGTGCTGCCGGCCCGTGTAGTCCCCCAGTTCGTCCCCCCACGTGTAGCGCAGCAGCACCATGTTCGATCCCTGGCACCACGGGCACTTCTCCTCGCGCGCGGTGCCGTGGTACTTGGCCGCCCGGAGCAAGTCCGGATGCGGATCCAGGTTGTCACTGGCACCGGTGGCGGTGAGCACCAACTTGCCCAGCGCCCGCCTTCTCTGCAGTGTGTAGTCGACCACCCGTCGCGGTGTGCGGGGGTCGTCGACATCCTCCGGTTCGGCCAGTTCCGGACGCGGGCGCGGCGGTTTGCTCGGTGCACCCAGCACCTTGCTCCCACGCACAGTCCCCTGTGCCCGCATCTCGGCCATGCCCCCAGGGTAGGTGGTAAACCCCCGGCTCACACCCGCCGTGTTAGCAACTTCACGCGCCGCGCGGTTAACCAGGGGGATGCTTGCGCGATGCCGCAAGTCCATCTATTCTATATATCGACGCGATACATCTCGTCGAATCAAGCGGATGGAGGATCATCGGTGGCTGCCGCCAAGCGTGCCCACGTACTCCAGTTCGCCGTGCTCGGCCTGCTGCACGAGGGGCCGATGCACGGATACGAGTTGCGCAAGCGGCTCAACGGTGTGCTCGGGACGTTCCGCGCCATCTCCTACGGCTCGTTGTACCCCTGCCTGAAGGACATGCTGGCCGCTGGGTCGATCGCCGAGGACGGCCCTGCCGACGCCGGCGCCCCGGCCCTGTCTGGGCGCCGCGCGCGCATCGTCTACAAGCTCACCCCCGAAGGCAAGGATCGCTTCCAGGCCTGGCTCGGTGAAGCCGGGCCCGAGGCCTACGAGGACGAACTGTTCGGGGTGCACCTGGCCTTCTTCGGCCGGACCGACCGCGACATCCGGCTGCGGATCCTGCTGGGACGGCGCAACCGCCTCGAGGAGCGTTTGGCCACCCTGCGCAGCAACCTGGCCAAGCGCCGTGAACGACTTGACGAGTGGACCCTGACCCTGCAGCAGCACGGTCTGGACAGCGTCGAGCGGGAGGTCGATTGGCTCTCCCAACTCATTGATCAGGAAATCGACGGCAACTCGCCGTCCTCATCGTCGACCGGCACCGAGCCGGCGAGCAAGTAAGGAGAACGAATGTCTATTCGTGTCGCCATCGTCGGTGTCGGTAACTGTGCCGCGTCACTGATACAGGGCGTCGAGTACTACAAGGACGCCGACCCGCAGGGCAAGGTCCCTGGGCTCATGCACGTGAAGTTCGGGCCGTACCACGTGTCCGACATCGAGTGGGTCGCTGCTTTCGATGTGGATGCCAAGAAGGTGGGCCAGGACCTCGCACACGCGATCTCGGCCAGTGAGAACAACACGATCAAGATCTGCGACGTGCCCCCCACCGGCATCACCGTCCAGCGGGGCCACACCTACGACGGCCTCGGCAAGTACTACCGCGAGATGATCACCGAGTCCGACGACGAGCCGGCGGACATCGTCGCGACGCTCAAGGCCACCAAGGCCGACGTCCTCGTGTGCTACTTGCCGGTCGGTTCCGAGCAGGCTGCGAAGTTCTACGCCCAGTGCGCCATCGATGCCGGGGTCGCCTTCGTCAACGCGCTGCCGGTGTTCATCGCCGGTACGCCGGAGTGGGCCAAGAAGTTCGAGGACGCGGGTGTGCCGATCGTCGGCGACGACATCAAGTCGCAGGTAGGTGCCACCATCACCCACCGGGTGCTGGCCAAGTTGTTCGAGGACCGCGGCGTGACCGTGGACCGGACCTACCAGCTCAACGTCGGCGGGAACATGGACTTCATGAACATGCTCGAGCGCGAGCGCCTGGAGTCCAAGAAGATCTCCAAGACGCAATCGGTCACCTCGCAACTGGTCGGCGACATGCCCGCCCGCAACGTGCACATCGGACCGAGCGACTACGTCGCCTGGCTCGATGACCGCAAGTGGGCCTTCGTGCGCCTCGAGGGCCGCAACTTCGGTGACGTGCCGCTGAGCCTGGAGTACAAGCTCGAGGTGTGGGACTCGCCCAACAGCGCCGGCATCATCATCGATGCCATCCGCGCGGCGAAGATCGCCAAGGACCGCGGCATCGGTGGTCCGATCCTGTCCGCGTCGAGTTACTTCATGAAGTCGCCGCCGGTGCAGTACTCCGACGACGAGGCCCGCGAGGCCGTGGAGAACTTCATCGCCGGCACCGTCGAGCGCTGATCAGAAGGACCTCGAAGGGCCCGCTCCCGCACCGGGGGCGGGCCTTCGAGCATGATGGATGCATGACGCAGCCGGTCGCACACTCCTGTCCGTACTGCCACCTGAGGTTCCTGCTCCACAACGAGGTGAAGGACCACATCGCCCACGATCATCCGGAGCATGCGAAGGTCGCGGCCAGCGCCGAGATCCACGAGATGCCCCGCGGCTGAGCAGCGCCGCACCGGCGTTGCCCGGCTGTTGCCGGGCACTCACGTTCGGATGGGGCTAGGAGCCAGTTCCATCGAACAGCGCGGACAGGTCCAGTGAGGGGACGTGCCGCTCGCTGGCCAGCGAGACGTACTTGCGGGCAAGTGCGTCCTTGCCGAAGCCCAGCACAGTGCTCAGCAATCCGATCGCCTCGGGCAGTTCGGCAGGCGGCCCGGCGGCGACGACCCGCCGCCACATCGCCTCCTCCAGTGCGTTGTAGGCGGTCTGCACCTCGAAGATGTCGAAACCCTGGTTGAAGCGCTCGACGGCGACCGCCTCCGAGAACTCACTCATCTCGGCGAGGTTCCGGGTGGCGATGGCATCCACGACGAGGCGGAACAGATCTGCCAGACGCTGCCTGGTGAACTGCTCCCCGGCGGCCTCGTAGTGAGCGATGTGGGAGCGTTGGAGCGCGGCGTAGGCCTCATCCAGGACACCAGATTCACCGTCCACCAGCAGTGCATCAAGATTCATGGCGCGACTCCTCCTCAGTTCCCCCCCATCCTTTCACAGGCCGCCTGTCGGCCCGGCGCCTCGTCCACGCAGCACTGGCGGCGTGGCCGGCCCCGATAGCCTTGCCCGCGTGACCCACCCGCTCAAGGCCGCCCTGGGGTCACCCCTCTACCGGAGGTTGCTGGCGATCCGGCTCACCGGACAGGCCGGCGACGGCATGCTGCAGTCAGCCCTGGCCACCTTCGTGCTCTTCTCCCCGGAACGACAGGCCAGTGCGTCGGCCATCGCCGCGGCATTCGCCATCCTCGCGCTGCCCTACTCATTGATCGGACCGTTCACCGGAGTCCTGCTGGACCGTTGGCGCCGGCAACGGGTGCTGCTGTGGGGCAACCTCGCCCGCGCCGTGAGCATGATCCCGGTTATTGGCTTCACCGCCGCCGGTGATTCCGGCGCCGGGCTCGGGATCAGCGTGCTCGCCGCGATCGGGATCAACCGCTTCGTCCTCGCCGGGTTGTCCGCAGCCGTGCCCCTGACCGTTCCGGAGTCCAGCCTGACCACCGCGAACGCGATCGCACCCACCGCCGGCACCATGGCGGCGGCACTGGCGGCGTTCCTGGGCGTGGGCCTGCGACAGGCGCTGGGCGGCGACGACACCGGCTCGGTCGTTGTGCTGTGCGTGACCGCGGGCGTGTTCGTCGTCGCCGGGCTGCTGGCCACGCGGGTGCACCGGCTCGAGTTCGGCCCACTGCCCGGGGAGCACTCCCAGACCGCCCGGCAGGTGTTGCGCGGCCTCGGTGACGGCGCCCACCAGTTGTGGCACCGGCCCCCTGCCCGCAACGCGATCATCATGGTCAGCGCCCAGCGCATCGCGATCGGTGCGGGCACGGTCATCGCGGTGCTGCTCCTGCGGCTGCAGCTGAACCCGCCGCAGGAGACCGACCAGGCGCTCAACGAACTGGCCTTCATGCTGGGGGCGGCCGCAGCCGGAGCGCTGCTGGGGGCCGTGATCACCCCCGCGGTCGCGCGGCGCATCGGGCCGGTCATGTGGACCTCGGCGTCGTACGCCCTGGCCGGAGTGGTCGCCTGGTTCGGGGTCGCGACCGCCACGGTCGCCAGCCTGATCCTGGCCGGCCTGTTCATCGGGTTCGCCGGCCAGGTGTCGAAGGTCTGCGGCGACACCTTGGTACAGGAGTGGATCGACGAGGGCAACCGCGGGCGCGTGTTCGCCCTCTACGACGTCGCCGTCAACGTGGCCCTGGTCTCCGGGGTCGTCTTCGTCGCTTCACTGGACCCGCAGGCCACCAACGCCGGGCTCACAGCAGCTGCCATCGGCTTGGGCCTGATCGCGAGCGCGCTGCTGTACGTGCGAACCCGGGTGCCGTCGCCTTAGGCCTGCTGCTGCCACCACAGCAGCAACTCAGCGGTCGCCTCGGCCTCGGTCATCGGCCCGCGCTCCAGCCGCATCTCGAGCAGGTGGTTGTACGCCTGCCCGACCTGCCGGCCGGGACCGATCCCCAGGATCTGCATGATCTGGTTGCCGTCCAGGTCCGGTCGAACAGCGGCCAGCTCCTCGGCCTCGGCGAGCACCGCGATGCGCTGCTCCAGGTGGTCGTAGGTGCGCTGCAGGGCCGCGGCCTTGCGCTTGTTGCGCGTCGTCGAATCCGCGCGCGTCAGTTTGTGCAGCCGGAGCAACTGGTCGCCGGCGTCGCGGGCGTAGCGCCGCACCGCCGCATCGGTCCACTCCCCGCCGCCGTAACCGTGGAATCGTAAGTGCAGGGCCACCAGAGCGCAGACCTGGTCGATGGTGCGGGTGTCGAAACGCAGGGCCTGCATGCGCTTGCGGGTGATCTTCGCGCCGACCACCTCGTGGTGGTGGAACGAGACCCCCCCGCCGGGCTCGTGCCGGCGGGTGCGCGGCTTGCCGACATCGTGCATGAGCGCGGCGAACCGCAGAACGAAGTCAGGTTCCACCGCAGGCTCGTGCGCGGTCTCCAGGGCGACGGCCTGGTCGAGGACGGTGAGCGTGTGCTCGTAGACGTCCTTGTGCCGGTGGTGCTCGTCGATCTCGAGGCTCAGCGCCGGCAGTTCGGGCAGGAACCTGTGGCACAACCGGGTGTCCACCAGCAACTGCAGTCCTGTGCGCGGCTGCGGCGACAGGATGAGTTTGACCAACTCGTCACGGATGCGTTCGGCGCTGACCACGTCGATGCGTTCGGCCATGTCGGCCATCGCCTCCACTGCCTCGGGATCGACCCTCATGCCCAGCTGGGAGGCGAACCGGGCCGCGCGCAACATCCGCAGCGGGTCGTCGGAGAAGGAGTCCTGCGGCGACCCGGGGGTGCGCAGACGCTTGCGTGCGAGGTCCAACAACCCGTCAAACGGATCGATGAAGGCGCTGTCCGACAGTCGCAGTGCCATGGCGTTGACGGTGAAGTCGCGGCGGCCCAGATCCGACAGCAGGTCCGCGGTGTACTCGACCTGCGGCTTGCGCGAGTCCGCCTCGTACCGGTCCGCCCGGTAGGTGGTGAACTCGAGTTGCAGGTCCCCGCGCTGCGCGCCGACCGTGCCGAAGCGCGCCCCCACGTCCCACACCGCGTCCGCCCATCCGGACAGCAGCGCCAGCATCTGCTCGGGGCGGGCATCAGTGGCGAAGTCGAAGTCGACGATCGGGCGCCCGAGGATGGCGTCCCGGACCGAGCCGCCCACCAGTTCCACGTCCATGCCCGCCGCCGCGAACCGGTCCCTGAGGTCGCCGAGCACCGGGTGCTCGGCCAGCAGTCGCGCCACGGCGGCGTCACGCGCCGCGTGCAGCGCCTGCAGGGGAGGAACGGGCCGGGTCACCCTTGCAGGGTATTCGCCCCGCAGCGCCCACCCGGCCGGACGGTCGTCGCTGCGCCGCGCACCGTGCTTGCCACCCCCGATCCGCCGATTGCGCCTATCCTTGCCACCATGCCCCACCCGTCTCCCTCGCGGTTCAAACTGCGGTACGTGACGCGGTCGCGGTCGACGGTTGACGAGACCAGTGCCGGGGGCCTGGTCCTGCGCCGCACCGAGGACAGGGTGGAGGCGGCGCTGATCGCCCGGTACGACCGCCGGCACCGCTTGGTGTGGTCGCTTCCCAAGGGTCACGTCGAGGACGGCGAGACGGTGGAGCAGGCCGCTCTGCGGGAAGTCTTCGAGGAGACCGGGCTGACCGCGCAGATCATCGCGCCGCTGGGCATCATCGACTTCTGGTTCGCCGTGGAGGACCGGCGGATCCACAAGACCGTCCACCATTTCGTCATGCGGTACGAGTCCGGGGAGATCAACGACGAGGACATCGAGGTGGTGGACGTCGCCTGGGTCGCCTTCGACGAGGTGTCGTCGCGGCTGGCGTACCGGGACGAGCGGCGCCTCGTGGCCAAGGCCCGCGGGATGCTCGGCGAGATCTAGTGGCCCGGCTTCTCGCCCTCCTGCTCAGCCTGCTGCTCCTGTCCGGTGCCGGGGCCCCGGCGTCGGCAACCGCCCGGCAGGTCGACACCGACACCGTGACGATCAGCGTGGCGCGGATGACGCCGCTCGATCCGCAGCCGGGGAAGACCTTGCGCATGAGCGGGCGCATGCGCAACCGATCCGACGCACCGGTGACGGACATCCAGGTGCGGCTGCTGCTGTCCAGCACCCCCTTGGCCACGCGATCGGAGATCACCACGGTGGTCGACGGCGCCACCGACCGCGACGGTCCGCCCACGCTGGCGGTCAGCGAGCCGATCGCGAGCCTGGCTCCGCGCACGGGTGCCGGCTGGTCGGTGGAACTTCCTCTGGACTCCCTGCCCCTCGGCTCACCCGGGGTCTACGTCGTCGGGCTCGAGGTGATCGGCACCGGCACCGACGGTCTGGCCCAGCGCCTGGGCCTGACCCGCAGTTTCCTGCCCTGGTACCCCGAGGGCACGGTCCAGCCGACCCGGCTGGCGTGGCTGTGGCCCGTCACCGCCGCCCCGGACCGGGCCCTGAACGAGGTCCAACTCAGTGAGCGCACGGCTGCGGAGATGGCCACCGGCGGGCGACTGGAGCGCATCGTCGCGGGGGCCGGCGACACCCGCATCACCTGGGTGTTCGACCCGTGCGTGCTGCAGACGGCCGAGGGCATGGTCGACGGGTACCAGGTCACCGGCGAGCCGGGGCCCGTCGCCGGTGCAGGCGGTCCGGCCGCGACGCAGTGGCTGGCCGCCGTGCGCCAGGCCGCCAGCACCCAGTCGGCGGTCGCGACCGCCTACGCGCTGCCCGATGCGACCGCACTGCAACGTGCCGAGATGGATGAGACCGTCGTGGCGGCGACCGAACGCGCCGCCGCCGACGTCTCTGCGGAGGTCCGCACCACCGTCGACGAGGTGCTCGCGTGGCCCACCGGCGGCGTCACCACGCCGGGCGCCATGCGACTGTTCCGCGACGGTGGGGCCACCGGGATCCTGCTGTCCGACGCATCCTTGCCGGCCAACCCCGGGCTCACCTACACCCCGGACGGGTTCACCACCTGGGGTGGGTTGCCGGTCACGCTGGCCGACTCCGGGCTGTCAGCGGCGCTGGCCATGCCCCAGACCACCGGGCCCGAGGCCCTGCTGGCCCGCCAGCGGTTCCTGGCGGAGTTGGGGATGATCGCCGGCGAACTGCCCGACGACCCGCGCGCAGTCGTTGCGTCCGCCGATCCACTGTGGAGTCCGCGCACAGCGTTCCTGCGCCAGACGCTGCGGGCGCTCGACCAGGTCTCCTACGCCCGCCTCGTGACGCTGGCGTCGGCGCGGCGGCAGGCGTCCGAGGTGCCCCGGACCCGAATTCCCTACGGACCCCTGCAACGCAGCGCGGAACTCTCGCGGGAGTACCTGGCCGCACTCGCCGGCCAGCAGAGGTCCGCCCGCCGGTTCGAGGCGATCCTGTCCGAACCGACCGACCTGGGCTACGAACAAGGGGTGATGCGCCAGGCCGCAGGCGCCTGGCGGACCGATGAGCAGGGCGGCATCGCGCTGCAGCGCACGGTCTCCGCGCAACTCGACGTCCTGACCTCCGATGTACGTGTGGCGACCACGGGAACGTTCACGCTGCCCGGGGACACCGGGCGGATCCCTGTGACGGTGGCCAACGACCTCGACCAGGACGTCACCGTGGGCATCCGCCTGGAGACCACCGAGCAGGCGCGCCTGCAGTCCGCGGCCATCGAGCCGTTCGAGGTCGAGGCCGGGCGCAAGGTCAGCCTCGAGGTGGAGGCCAAGGTCATCGGGTCGGGAACCTTGCCTGTGCGCATCCAACTGACCACGCCCAGCGGGCGGCGCTACGGGGAGCCGGTCACGGTGCAGGTGCGGACTACCGCCTACTCCCGGGCTGCTGCCTACGTCGTCTCGGGCGCCTTCGTCATCCTGGCCTTCCTGCTGGGGATGAACTTCGTGCGCCGGAGCAAGGCCCGGGCGGACCACACGTGAGCACCGAACGGGCGGGGGTACTGCGATCCAGCGCGCTGATGGCGGCCGGGACGATCACGTCCCGGGCCACCGGGCTGGTGCGCGACATGGCGCTGGTGGCCGCGATCGGGTTCGGCACCCTGGCCGATACCTACAGCCTGGGCAACTCCCTGCCCAACATCATCTACATCCTGGTAGCCGGGGGCGCGCTCAACGCCGTGTTCATCCCGCAGTTGGTCCGGCACATGCAGAACGACCCGGACGGGGGCCACGGGTTCGCCAACCGGCTGCTGCGGGTGGTCGCCCTCATCACGTTCACGTTGACCGTGGTGGCTGTGCTGGCCGCCCCCTGGATCGTGCACCTGTACGCCACCAGCGAGTACTCGGCACGTGAGTTCGACCTCGCGGTGGCGTTCGCGCGCTTGTGCCTGCCCCAGATCGTCTTCTACGGGCTGTACACGATGTTCAGCCAGGTCCTCAACGCCCGCGGCCACTTCGGCTCGCCGATGTTCGCGCCCATCGTCAACAACGTGGTGGTCATCGCGGCCTGCCTGGCGTTCCTGCGGGTGGCCGGTGACCAGGTGGACGTGGACACGATCACCGACGGCGAGGTGGCCTGGCTGGGGATCATGACCACTGTCGGCGTGGTGCTGCAGGCCCTGGTCCTGGTCCCCGTGCTGCTGCGGTCCGGCTTCCGCTTCGCCTACGTCAAGGGTCTGCGCGGGTTCGGCCTCGGTCACACCGGCAAACTGGCGATCTGGACGATCGGGCTGGTCCTGGTCAACCAGCTCGGCTTCCTGGTCGTCACCCGGTTGGCCACCCTGGCCAACGTCCTGGCCTCGCGGGCCGACGTGGTGGCGCAGGGGCTGACGACCTACCAGAAGGCGTACCTGATCTTCATGCTGCCGCACTCGGTCGTCACGATCTCGATCATGACGGCGCTGCTGCCGCGCATGAGCCGGGCCGCCGCCTCCCAGGACTTGGCCAAGGTGGGGGCGTTCGTCTCCGACGGCATGCGCCTGGTGGCCGTGCTGATCGTCCCCGCAGCGGTCAGCCTGTTCGTGGCCGGCCCCATGATCGCCACGGTGATCTTCGGTTTCGGGGCCGGTGCCGGGGAGTCGTCCACCTACGCAGGCCTGGTGGTCATGGCGTTCGCGTTGGGCCTGCTGCCGTTCTCGCTGTTCTACGTGCTGCTGCGCGGCTGGTACTCATTGGAGGACACGCGGACCCCCTTCTTGCTCACCGTGGTCTACAACGTGCTCATGGTGGGGCTGTCCCTGCCGCTGTTCTACGCCGCTTCCGTGGAGTTCAAGGTGACCGCCCTGGCCCTCGGGTACGCCTTGGCGTACTGGTTCACCCTGGCCCTCGCGTGGTGGGTCCTCGCCCGGCGCCTGGGCCATCTGCAGGGGCGGCAGACGGCCTGGGTCCTCGCCCGCCTGATGGTGGCCGGAGTGGTCGCAGCCGCGGCTGGGTTCGCCGTCACAGCGGGCATGACCGCGCTTGCGGCGGCGGGCGACGACGACATCCCGCTGGGCTTCGCGGGCATGCCCGGGTGGGCCCTGGCCACCGCGGTGGTCACCACCTTCGCTGCGATCGCGGTCTACATCGTCCTGGCCTGGGCACTGCGCGTGCGCGAGATCGCCGACGCCTGGGCGATGGTGCGCGCGAAACTGCCGCTGCCCGTGCGCAAGGCCGGCTGAGCCGGCACCCCGGCAGGTACCCTGCCGGCCGATCCCCCTGCCCTACTCTGTGGAGTGTGACCGAGGGTGCTTCGAGGCCGTGGCGGGAGCGCTACGAACTTCTGGACCTCGTGTCCCGCACGCCGGTGTCCGCGCTGTGGCGGGCCTACGACAACCGCCTGCGTCGCACGGTCGGACTGCGCATCGTGGACGCCTCGGTCCCACGCCTTCCCGAGGTGCAGCAAGCCGCGATCGCCGCGGCCCACATCACCGACCGCAGATTCGTCAACGTCCTGGACGTCGTGGGTCCCGAGCCCGACCGGGAACTGGTCATCATCTGTGAATGGATCCCGGCCATCGCCCTGCCGGAGTTCCTGCAGGAGCCGATGACTGCGCACGGGGCCGCCACCACGGTGGCCCAGGCGGCCCGGGCCATCGCCTCGGCACACGCACAGGGCGTCAGCCACGGCCGGCTGCGGCCCCGTTCCCTGATGCTGCTGCCCGACGGCTCGGTGCGGGTCCGCGGACTCGGACTCGACGCCGGTCTGCACGGTCCGGACCCCGACCTCGAACCGGTCGCCGCGGACATCCACGGTCTGGGATCGCTGCTCTACTGCTGCCTCACGGGACGCTGGCCGTTCGAGGCCGAGACCGGCTTGCCCGTGGCACCGCAGCAGGACGGCGCGCCCGTGCCCCCGCAACGCTTCATCGCCAACGTGCCCGCCGGCCTGTGGCAGGTCATCGAGCGCTGCTGGAACGGGGAGTACAGCAGTGCCGCCGACGTGGCCGCCGACATGCGCAACGAGGCATCCGACCTGTGGCAGCCGCCGCACGCGCCGGTGTTCGGCCGCCGCCGGACCCGGGTGCTGGGGACCGCAGTCGTGGCCGTGCTGGGCGGCGGGGCGGTGGTCATGGGCCTTGCCGACGCCGCCAACCGGTCCGGTGACCCGGTCACCGCCCAGCCGCGGGCGCAGGGCCTGGCCACGCTGGTTCCGGCGACGTCGCCGGATGAGCACCGGCTGCCCATCGTCAAGGTGGACGACTACGACCCGTACGGAGTCGACGGCGAGAACGGATCCGCGGTGCGGTTCGCCATCGATCGCGACCCCATCACCGCCTGGACCACCGTCGTGTACTACGACCCCTACCTGGGCGGCAAACCCGGCGTCGGCATGACCGTCGATCTCGGGGCACCCCGCCAGATCACCTCCGTGGACCTCAAACTCGTCGGGGCCAACAGCGACGTCGAGGTGCTGCTGGGGAACAAGCGGTTCGCCGAACCCGCCAGGTACCGCACGTTCGCGCGGGTGTCCGGGGCCGGAACCCGGATCCTTCTGCGTTCGCCGCGGCCCATGTCCGGCCGCTACGTCGTGGTCTGGTTCACCCGGTTGCCCTGGATCGACGGCGACTACCGCGGCGGCGTGCGGTCCATCGTCGTGCGCAGCGGGTGACCCCATGATCAGCGACGAGTACTCCGACGCCGAACTGCTGCAGGCCCATGTGGATGGTGACCCGCACGCCTTCGGTGTGCTGTTCAGCCGCCACCGGGACCGGCTGTGGGCGGTGGCGCTGCGCACCGCCGGGGGGCCCGACGACGCCGCGGATGCCCTGCAGGACGCCATGGTCGCGGCGTTCCGGCGGGCCGCCTCCTTCCGCGGCGAGGCGGCCGTGACCACCTGGCTGCACCGGATCGTCGTCAACGCCTGCCTGGACCAGCACCGCCGGCGGCGCAACAAACCGACCACCACGTGGATCGAGTCGCTCCACGAGACCGCGCACACAGGCGACGACATGGCCAACCGCGAGTTGCAGATCGAACTGGAGAAGGCGCTGTCCTCGCTGCCCGACGACCAGCGGGCGGCCATTGTGCTGGTGGACGTCGAGGGTTACGGGGTGGACGAAACGGCCGTGATCCTGGGATGCCCGCCCGGCACCGTGAAGAGCCGCTGCTCGCGCGGGCGGGCGAAGCTGGCCAAACAGCTCAGCGCGGTCCGGAACCCCGATGGGCAGGCCGGCGTCCTACCCGAGAAGCAGGGAGGTGGCGGGACATGACCGGCGAGGACGAGGTGCGCGCGCGCCTTTCCGCCCTGCCCGAGCCCCCGATCCCCGACGAGGTGGCCTCGGCCATCACCGCACGCCTCGCCGACGAGGTCCGTCTTCGCAGCACCGGCGGCGATCCCGGCCCAGCGACCGTGGTGCCCTTCACAGCCCGGCACCGGCGCCGGCTCAGCGGACTGCTGGTGGCCGCGGCGGCTGCCGGCATCGCGATGCTGCTTGCCTGGACCATCGCACCAGCGGGACAACCGGGCACCGACGGCCCCCCAGTGATCCGGGCCGGGGCCATCTACGAGCCCGCGGACTTCGCAGACCAGCTGCGGCAGCGATTCCTGAACGCGCCCGCCGCCAGCGCCCCCACGCACACGTTCGCCGACTCCAGCGCAGGCATCGTCTCCTGTGCAGACGCAGTGGACGCCTACGGCCGGGTTCTGGCGGTGGACACCGGCTCGTACGACGATCGCGCCGCCGTGGTGATCGTCACCTCCTACCCCGCGGACACGAAGTACGAGGAGATCTGGGTGGTCTCCCCGGTCTGCGGATCGTCGGACGCCGTAGTCATCCGGCATATGGTCTATGACGTGGACGCCTCCACGGCTACCCTCTAGAGGGGCCGGCCGCCTGGTGGGAATACCCGCCCGGAGTATCTGGTTGTGCCCACCAGGAAGCAAGGAGAATCACCAGTGAGCGACATCCGTGAAGTGATCATCATCGGTTCCGGCCCGGCCGGCTACACCGCCGCGGTCTACGCCGCCCGGGCGCAACTCGAGCCGGTGCTGCTGGAAGGTGCGGTGACCGCCGGCGGCGCACTGATGAACACCACCGAGGTCGAGAACTACCCCGGCTTCCCCGAGGGCATCCAGGGCCCCGATCTGATGCTGGCGATGCGTGCCCAGGCTGAGAAGTTCGGGGCGCAGATCCTCACGCAGGACGCCGTCGACGTGCAGTTGTCCGGCGAGTGAAGACCGTCACCGACGACGCTGGTACCGTCTGGCGCGCGCGCGCGGTGATCCTGGCGATGGGGTCGGGGTACCGCGAACTCGGGGTGCCCAACGAGAAGCGCCTGTCCGGCCATGGCGTCTCCTGGTGCGCCACCTGCGACGGCTTCTTCTTCAAGGGACAGCACATCGCGGTGATCGGTGGCGGGGACTCCGCCATGGAGGAGGCCACCTTCCTGACCAGGTTCGCCGAGAAGGTCACGATCGTCCACCGCCGCGACGAGTTCCGCGCCAGCCGGATCATGGCTGAGCGTGCACTCAACGACCCCAAGATCGAGGTGGTGTGGAACTCCGAGGTCGTCGACGTGATCGGCGAGGAGAAGGTCTCGGGGCTGGAACTGCGCAACCGGGTGACCGGCGACCAGTCCACACTCGAGGTCACCGGCCTGTTCGTCGCGATCGGGCACGACCCCCGCAGCGGACTGGTCAAGGGCCAGATCGACCTCGACGACGAAGGGTACGTCGTGGTGTCCGGCCGCACCACCAGCACCAACGTCGACGGGGTGTTCGCCGCCGGCGACTTGGTGGACCACACGTACCGCCAGGCGATCACCGCCGCTGGCAGCGGTTGTGCAGCCGCGCTGGACGCCGAGCGTTACCTGGCCGGTCACTGACGCCCCCGCCCCCGCACCATAGGCTTGACGCAACCTGTAAGGAGACCCATGTCTGCTACCAAGATCGTGACCGACGCCACCTTTGCCGACGACGTCCTGCTCAGCGACAGGCCCGTCATCGTCGACTTCTGGGCGGAGTGGTGCGGGCCGTGCCGCATGGTGGCCCCGATCCTCGAGGAACTCGCCGGCGAGCACGACGAGGTCGTCGTGGCAAAGCTCAACGTCGACGAGAACCCCTCGATCGCCGCCCAGTACGGCATCACCTCGATCCCGACGATGAACGTCTACTCCGGCGGCAAGGTCGTGAAGCAGATCATCGGCGCCAAGCCCAAGGCTGCCCTCCTCGCAGACCTGAGCGATTACCTGAAGTAGCGAAAGCACACCCGTGGCACGTGTCGGTGACACCGGGCCGGTCGTCGCGGAAGTTCGCGAGCGGCTGATCCGGCTGGGCATGCTGCCAGCAGGCACTCCAGCGCGATTCGACAACGCGATGGATGCTGCCGTGCGCGCTTTCCAGCAGCAGCAGGGCCTGACCGTTGACGGGATCGTGGGTCCGGAGACGTTCCGCCGCCTCGAGGAGGTCCGCTGGCGGCTCGGGGACCGGGTCCTGTCCTACAGCGCCGGCCACATGCTGATCGGTGAGGACGCCCTGACTCTCCAGCGCCGGTTGACCGACATGGGATTCGATTCCGGACGGGTGGACGGCATCTTCGGGCCGTCCACCGACCACGCGCTACGGGATTTCCAGCGCAACGTGGGCCTGGAGCCCGACGGGGTGTGCGGCCCGGACACCCTGCGTGCCCTGGACCGGCTCAACCGCACCGTCAGCGGCGGGGCGCCCGAGGAACTGCGCGACCAGCAGGCCTTGTCCCGTCTGCAGACCGGCACTGGTGACAAGGTCATCGTCATCGACCCCGGTCACGGGGGCAACGACCCGGGGCGGGAGGTGCCGGACCTCACCGAGCAATCGGTCATCGACGACATCTGCTCCCGGCTCGAGGGCCGGCTGTCCGCCGTGGGCATCCAGGTCCTGCTGACCCGGCCACTGGGGGTGCGCCACGCCTCTCCGTCCACTGAGGCGCAGCGGGCAGTCTTCGCCAACCGGGTGGGGGCGGACCTGGTGATCTCCCTGCACTGCGACTGGGAGCCCTCCGGCAGCGGCAGCGGGGCCGCGACCTACTACTACGGCAGTTCCCGCACGGCCTCGATGCTCGGCCGGGAGTTTGCCGAGATCCTGCAGGAACACGTGGTGCAGCGCACAGAACTGGCAGACTGCAGCACGCACGCCAAGACCTGGGACCTCTTGCGGATGACGCGCATGCCCGCTGTGCGGCTGGAGGTCGGCTACCTGTCCAACGCTGCTGACCGGGCCCGCTTGACCGACCCGCACACCCGCCAGGAGATCGCCGAGAGCATCGCCGCGGCCATCCGGGCGTTCTTCAGTCCGCCGGTGGCGAGTCGTTAGACCTGGCGTCTGTGCGGGCGCAGACCCGCCAGGACGAAACCTGCCAGCAGGCCGAGGCCCGCGAGGGCGAGAATGCGAAGAAGGACCCGGGAGGATTGTTTGTCGGCCACGACAGGCATGGTAGAGACAGACCGGAGGTGGGTGCATGACGGGATCACGACTCGACCCGTGGATCGATGCCTATGCAGCACGGGCGATGGGGATGACCGCCTCGGAGATCCGCGCACTCTTCGCTGTGGCGTCGCGGCCGGAGGTCGTGTCCCTGGCCGGCGGGATGCCCTATGTGGACGCCCTGCCCATGGAGGCGATCGCGCAAACGGTGCACGACCTGCTGATCAGTCAGGGGTCGGTGGCGCTGCAGTACGGCAACGGCCAGGGCGACCAGACCCTGCGCGAGCAGATCGGTGAGGTGATGGCACCGGTCGGTGTCAGCGCACATCCCGACGACATCGTGGTCACGGCGGGCTCGCAGATGGCGCTCGACCTGGTCACCCGGGTGTTCTGCGACCCCGGGGACGTGATCCTGGTCGAAGCCCCCTCCTACGTCGGAGCGCTGGGGGTGTTCCGCTCGTACCAAGTGGACGTTCGCCATGTCGCCATGGATTCCGGGGGTCTGGTGCCCGAGGCGCTGCGCGAAGCGCTGGCAGCTTGCCGTGCCGAGGGTGCGCGCGTGAAGTTCATCTACACCATCCCGAGCTACCACAATCCTGCCGGCGTGACCCAGGACCAGAGCCGCCGCGAGGAGATCCTGCAGATCGCCACCGAGGCGGGGGTGCTGGTGCTCGAGGACGATCCGTACGGGCTGCTCGGCTTCGACGGCGAGGTCCCGCAGGCCATCCGGGCCATGGACAGCGAATCCGTGATCTACCTCGGATCCTTCAGCAAGACGATCGCCGCCGGGCTACGGGTGGGCTGGGCGGTCGCGCCGCACGGCGTGCGCGAGAAGCTCGTGCTCGCCGCGGAGGCCGCGATCCTGTGCCCGTCCAACTTCGCCCAACTCACCGTCTCGGAGTACCTGCGGACCCAGCCGTGGATGGACCAGGTGAAGACCTTCCGCGAGCTCTACCGCGAGCGGCGAGACGCACTGCTGGGCACGATGGAGCAGATGTTCCCGCCCGGAACCAGTTGGACGGTGCCCAGTGGTGGCTTCTACTCCTGGGTGACGCTGCCCGAGGGCATCGACGCCACGGCCATGCTGCCGCGCGCAGTGTCCCAGCTGGTCGCCTACGTGCCGGGGACCGGCTTCTACGTCGACGGGCAGGGCCGGGACTCGATGCGCCTGTCGTACTGCCACCCGACCGCCGATCGCATCAGCGAGGGGGTCCGGCGGCTGGCCGGCGTCATCGAGTCGGAACTGGAACTGACCCGCACCTTCGGCAATGCCCCCGTCCACCTTCCCCCCGGGCCGGCCACGCCGAGCCCGGATCTCGCCTAGAGGTACGCGATGTCGGTTGTCGTGCTGGCCGGCGGTCTGTCCGCCGAACGCGACGTCTCCCTGCGCTCGGGGCGGCGGCTGGCCGAAGCCCTGCGGGGGGAGGGTTATGAGGTCCGCGTCCTGGACGTCGACGCCGCTCTGCTGCCGGCCCTGCAGTCCGACCCGCCCGAGGTGGTCATCCCACTGGTTCACGGTGCCGCCGGTGAGGACGGCTCCCTGGCCGACGTTCTGGAGGCCCTGGAGATCCGCTACGTGGGCAGCGGGCCGGTCGCCTGCCGGCAGACCTTCGACAAGGCCATCGCCAAAGGCATCGTGGCCGACCGCGGGGTGGCCGTGCCGCGCGGCTTCTCGCTGCCCCACGGGATCTTCCGGGACCTCGGTGCACAGGGGGTCATGGCAGCGATCCTGGACCGGCTGGGCCTGCCCCTGATGGTCAAGCCCACCCGTGGCGGGTCGGCGCTGGGTGCGACCCTGGTGCGGACCGGCGAGGAACTGCCCCCCGCGATGGTCGCTGCCTTCGCCTACGGCGACTCCGCGATGCTCGAGGAGTACGTGACCGGTACCGAGGTCGCGGTGTCCGTCGTGGATCTCGGCGACGGCCCGCAGGCCTGGCCCGCCGTGGAGATCCAGCCGCGGTCAGGGATCTACGACTACGCCGCCCGGTACACCGCCGGGGAGACCGAGTTCTTCGTACCCGCCCGGATCTCGGCGGAGGCTGCTCAGCGGTGCGCCGAGGCCGCCGTCGTCGCCCACACCTCCCTGGGGCTGCGGCACTGGTCGCGGGCAGACTTCATCGTCACCGGCGACGATGTGTGCTTCCTCGAGTCGAATGTCGCTCCGGGCATGACCGAGACATCGTTGTTCCCGCAGGCGGCCGCGGCCGCCGGTTACGCGCTGGGCGCGGTGGCTGCGGCACTGGTGTCGTCGGTCTGACCCATCAGCCCGAGGATGCGGTGCAGGTCCTCGGCGTCGGCGAAGTGGATGGTCAGCCGTCCCTTGCGCGCGGACAGGCGGACATCGACCGAGGTGTCGAAGCGGGCCGCCAGTGCGGTCTCCACGGTCTGCGCGAGGTCGGACTTCTCGACCGCCCGGCGCCGCCGCCGTGGTTTGGGCACATCAGAGGCGACAAGTTCCTCGGTCGAACGCACCGACAGCCCTTCCGCGACGATGCGGGTGGCCAGCGCCTCCATCTGCTCCTCGGTCTGCAGGCCGAGCAGGGCCCGGGCATGGCCGGCGCTGAGCACCCCGGCGGCCACCCGGCGCTGCACGGCCGGCGGGAGTCTGAGCAGCCGCAGTGTGTTGGTCAGGTGCGGCCTCGAGCGTCCGAGCCGGTCGGCGAGTTGCTCCTGCGTGACGCCGAAGTCGCTGAGCAACTGCTGATAGGCGGCGGCCTCCTCCAGGGGATTGAGCTGCACCCGGTGGAGGTTCTCCAGCAAGGCGTCCCGCAGCAGGTCGACGTCGGCGGTCTCCCGTACCACGGCGGGGATCGTCTCCCACCCCGCCTCCTGCGCTGCGCGCCAGCGCCGCTCACCGGCCACGATCTCGTATCCGGCGCCCACGGGCCGCACCACGATGGGCTGCAGCAGTCCCACCTCACGCAGCGAGTGCACGAGTTCGGCCAGTGCCTCCTCGTCGAAGTTCTGACGGGGCTGACTGGGGTTGGCTCTGACCTGCCGGACACCGATGTCCAGCAGCCTCACCCCGGGGACCCGCTCCAGTCCCCTGGCCGGATCGCGCAGGTCCACCGCGGTGGCGGGATCGGTCGTGGGGATCAGCGCACCGAGGCCCTTGCCCAGCGCCCGGCGGCTCACGGCGTCACCTCTACCGTCTGCTCGCTGTCGGTGAGGTCGATGGTCGTGCCGAGGAACTCGGCGGCCGCGGTCCGGTAGGCCTGCGCCCCGCGCGACCCAGCGTCATAGGCCACGGCGGAGCGGCCGTGACCCGGTGCCTCCGACAACCGCACCGAGCGCGGCACAGCGGTCCGCAGGACCAGGTCGCCGAAGAAACCGCGGACTTCCTCCTCGACTTGTGCGGACAGCCGAGTCCGGCTATCGGTCATGGTGAGCAGGATGGCTGCGATTCGCAGACTTGGGTTCAGGTGCTCGCGCACCATCTCCACGGTCCGGATCAGTTGTCCCAGCCCCTCGAGGGCGTAGTACTCGCACTGGATGGGGATGAGCAGGTCCTCGGCCGCGACCAGTGCGTTGAGGGTGAGCAGTCCCAGGCTCGGTGGACAGTCGACGAGGACGATGTCGGTGGGATGCTCAGCCAGGTAGGCCGCGAGCGCCTTCCGCAGCCGGTACTCGCGGGCCACCATGCTCACCAGCTCGATCTCCGCGCCCGCCAGATCGAGACTGGCCGGCACCAGATGGACCCCCGGGCTCTCGGGGACCGCCACCACCGTCTGCGCCATGGGCACGTCCTCGATGAGCACGTCGTACACGCCGGGATTCTCCGTGCGACTGGACACCCCCAGTCCGGTGGTGGCGTTACCCTGCGGATCCAGGTCGACCACGAGCACACTCTTGCCCAGCTCGGCGAGGGCGGCCGCCAGATTGACCACGGTAGTGGTCTTGCCCACCCCGCCCTTCTGGTTGGCAACCGTGACGATCATTCGTCCTCCCCTGTCCTCGGCCAGCCCAAGCCGGCCGAGGAGGTGTTGTCCTCATCGCCGTCCTGAGCGTCCTGGGGCCATCCCAGTCCCGCACGTTGTTCCATCGTCACCCCACCATGTCCCGTTCGACGCGAACGACGCGCGTGCGCGCCGGGGTGCCGACCATCCGGACCTCGGCGTGCCAGTGACGTCGTCGCAACCACCCCTGAGCCGCCGCGAGCTCCTCGGCGGCCCGCTCCCCCTTCAGCAGCACCATGTGCCCCCCGGGAGCCACCAAGGGTGCCAGCCAGCCCAGCAGGAGTTCGGTGGTGGCCACTGCGCGTGCCGTCACCACCTCCGCAGTACCTCGGTGATCCTGTGCCCGCGCCCGGACCACCTCGGCATTCGTGATCCCGATTTCCCCCACTGCCAGTTCCAGGAACCGTGTGCGCCGCTCCAGCGGCTCGAGCACGGTGATCTGCAGGTCAGGCCGGGCGATGGCCCACACCAGTCCGGGTAGCCCCGCCCCGGATCCGACATCGATGACCGTGGCGTCCAGCGGAAGGCATCCTGGATCCTCGGTGACCGCAAGACAGTTGTCGATGTGGCGCTCCCATAGGCGGTCGGTCTCCCGTGGCCCGAGAAGTCCCCACTCAACGCCGGTGGACGCCAGCAGGTCCTGATACGCCTGCAGTTGTTCCACGTGAAACGTCAGGCGGGTCGCACGACGACGAACCGCTGGGGCTCCTCCCCGCTGGACTCGCTGACCAGTCCGGCCGCGGCGACCACGTCGTGCACCACCTTGCGCTCGAACGGGCTCATCGGCGGCAGCGAGACCGGCTCGCCGGTCGACTGCACCTCCTCGACGGCGCGTCGTCCCTGCACGGCCAGTTCCTCGCGCAGGGCGGCCCGGTGGCCTCCGACGTCCAGCATCAGGCGTGAGCGGTGACCCGTTTCCCGCATCACGGCCAGTCGGGCGAGGTCCTGCAGCGCATCGACCACCTCGCCGTCGTCGCCGATTAAGGCGTCGAGGTTCTCCCCCACGATCGCCACCATGGCGCGCCCGTTCTCGACGTCCATCTCGAGGTCGCCGTCGACATCGATGATGTCCAGGAAGCCTTCGAGGTAGTCCGCGGCGATATCGCCCTCTGCCTCGAGCGGGTTCTCGGTCATGTCCGACTCCGTTTCACGTGAAACCTAGGTGCTGCGCCGCTTCTTGCGCGATTGCCGTTTCGGCTGCGTGCGCGGCGGGGTCTTCGGCTGCTCCACGACCTCGGGGATCACCACTCCCGTGGCAGACGCCACCTGGCCGGCCTTCTTGGCGGTCTTCGACGCATCGCGCTTGAGTTTGGCATCGTATGCCGGCGTCCCCGGTTGCGGGTTGTTGCGGATCACCCAGAACTGCTGACCCATGGACCAGAGGTTCGTGGTCAACCAGTAGATGAGCACACCGAGCGGGAAGTTGATACCACCGATGGCGAACATGACCGGGAAGATGTACAGGAGCAGCTTCTGCTGCCGGACGATCGGGTTGTCGGCCGCGGTGTTCTTGATGATGAGCTGGCGCTGGGTGATGAAGGTCGTTGCCGACATCAGGACGATCATCACCAAGGTGACGACATGCGTCAGCGTGGGGTTTGGCGTCTCGTTGGCGTTGAGGAAGGTGCCGTAGATCGGTACCCCGAAGATCGTCGCCTCCCGGCCCTGTGCGACCAGCTCAGGGGTGAGCACCCCCACGGCCTTGTCCTGCGCCATGCCCTGCAGCACCCGGAACAGGGCGAAGAAGATGGGCGCCTGGACCAGGATCGGCAGGCAGGAGGAGAGCGGATTCGTACCGGTCTCCCGGTACAACTTCATCATCTCCTCGGACTGCCGCTGGCGATCGCCGGCGTACTTCTGCTGGATCTCCTTCATCTGCGGCTGGAGGATCTGCAGGTTGCGCTGGGCTTTGATCTGCTTGACGAACAGGGGGATCAGCAGCACCCGGATG
The DNA here is from genome assembly GCA_016703125.1 of Micrococcales bacterium. Lineage (NCBI taxonomy): Bacteria > Bacillati > Actinomycetota > Actinomycetes > Micrococcales > Micrococcales bacterium. The sequence goes on from JADJCR010000002.1 coordinate 368,032, forward strand.
ACGATCACCAGGCCGACGATGGACAGCCCCCAGGCCGCACCACTGGCGGCTCCGAAGATGGGAGTCAGGATGGCGTGGAACGTGACGAGGATCCAGGAGACGGCTATTTCGAGCCACTCTAGGATGAACATGATACCCCCCTGGGGTTTCCGTCGAGGTCAACATCTGCACGCCACTTGCCCGCGGGAGGCGGTGGGTTGATCCCGCCGAGCTGCCACGGATGGCACCGACCCAAGCGTGCCACAGACAGGGCGGTTCCCTTCAGCAGCCCGTGGGTTTGCAGACTCTGCACAGCGTAGGCCGAGCAGGTGGGGTGGAATTTGCAGCTCGGGGGAGTCATGGGGGAGATGAAGCGCTGGTACAACCGGATCAGCCCGATGACCGCCATCGCCGGGAGGTGCAGGATGCTGCGAAAGGTCATAGCCGCCCGATCGCCCGGTGCAGATCCCGCTGGATGTCGTCGTAGTCAGCCGGCTGGGGTAGCGCCCTCACCACGTACGAGCCACCGCCGAGCTGGTCCCACATCCCTGCCAGGGCATGGCGCACCTGGCGCTGGCGCCGGTGGCGCTCGACGGCCGAGCCAGTGCCCCTACCCACGACGACAGCGGCGTGCGCGTCTCGACCATCGGCGACGAAGTGCACCACGATGCCGCCGGAGCGCACCCGCCGACCGTTGCGGATCGTCGCACGCACTCGCGAGCGGGGGTGGAGGCGTTGGTGCCGGGGAACACGTCAGACCGTGATACGGGAGCGGCCCTTGCTGCGACGCGACGACAGAATCGAGCGGCCCGCACGGGTGCGCATGCGCAGGCGGAAGCCGTGCTTCTTGTGCCGACGACGGTTGTTCGGCTGGTAAGTGCGCTTCATCGGTGTTTCCTTCCAAAGCCGTGAGGCGGGCGCGTGGAATTGGCCCCCATCGACAACCGCCGTGCAAAGACGCCGGTTCACGACAAGGGCCAGCCCTGCCAGCATACGTCACCGGCGGATATCCACCGCAGCCGGTTGGGCATATACACCGCCGGGCCGGACGGGTATCGTCCGACACGCCGACCCAGTGAAAATCGAACGGCCGAGAAATGCACAATCGGTTGTCAGGCGGTGACGAACAGGATTAGCGTCAGCGCATTGGCCGCAGTACTGATTCCCCGCAGTGCAGGTCCGCACGATTTTCCACATGAGTTATCCACATTGTGGAGAACGCATGTCCGTCACGATGCCAGGGAGCTCTCTTGGACGTACTGATCGATCTAGGCGACCTCTGGACCCGGGCCAAGCAGAGCGTGCCCGAAACCCAACGGGCATGGGTGGACCTCACCGAACCGGTGGCGCTGACCGACAACGCTTTGGTCCTGGTGACGGGCAACGACTTCACCAAGGACATGCTCGAGACCAAACTGCGCCCGCACGTCCAGCAGGCCCTGGCCGACCAGCTCGGCTACAGCGTGACGATCGAGGTGCTCGTGGACCACGCGCGCGCACCCAAGATCCCCGAGGAAGTCACCGATGACATCGCAGACTCGACCTACAGCGAACCCCTCATTGAATCGGCGCAGGTCAAAGTCGCGCAGGATGAGACGCCACTGAACCCCCGATACACCTTCGATTCCTTCGTCTACGGCCCCAGCAACCGGTTCGCACACGCCGCCGCCATGGCCGTCGCCGAGCAACCGGCACGGGCCTACAACCCGCTGTTCATCTACGGCGACTCCGGTCTGGGGAAGACGCACCTGCTGCACGCGATCGGGCACCACAGCGCCGGATCTTCGCGGGCACCCGCGTGCACTATGTGAGCTCCGAGGAGTTCACCAACGACTTCATCAACTCCATCCGGGACCGCGGCCGTGCGGACCTGCACCGCCGTTACCGGGATGTCGACGTCCTACTGGTCGATGACATCCAGTTCCTGTCGGGCAAGGTCCAGACGCAGGAGGAGTTCTTCCACACGTTCAACACGCTGCACAACCTCAACAAGCAGATCGTGATCACCTCGGACCTGCCACCCAAACAACTGCAGGACTTCGAGGACCGGATGCGCTCACGGTTCGAGTGGGGCCTCATCACCGACATCCAGCCACCGGACCTGGAGACCCGCATCGCCATCCTTCGCAAGAAGACCATGCAGGAGCGCCGGGAGATCTCCGACGAGGTCCTGGAGTTCATAGCCTCGAAGATCACCTCCAACATCCGCGAACTCGAAGGCGCGCTGATCCGCATCTCCGCGTTCGCCAGCCTGAACTCCTCGCCGATCAGCGTGGACCTCGCCGAGATCGTGCTCAAGGACCTCATCCCGCACGAGTCCGCTCGCGACGTCACCGCTGACCAGATCAAGGTGCAGGCAGCCGCCTACTTCGGGATCTCCATGGACGACCTTGAGGGACCCTCCCGCTCCAAGATGCTGGTGTCGGCCCGCCAGATCGCCATGTACCTGTGCCGGGAACTGACGGACCTGTCGTTGCCGGCCATCGGAGCCGAGTTCGGCAACCGGGACCACACCACGGTGATGCACGCCGACCGGAAGATCCGCACCGGCATCGGCGAGAACCGGCGCCTCTACGAGCAGGTCGCCGACCTCACCAACAAGATCAAGACATCTGCCTGAGTTCGTAATCCAACCGTTACCCTCAGTAAGCCCTTTGTAACCTTCGTCACAGTGCGTATCCCCATGTCGTGGAAAGCCTGTGGATAACTCCCTGTCCGGCGCGTTACGTGACAGTGGGAGTGACCCCGCGGCCCCGGGAAACCGTCCCGTCCCCTGGCCGCCCACCAGCCACCTCCCGGCACTGCGCGTACCTCTGCGCCGCGTGTCGGCTGCTGACCGTGTGTATACCGTGTGGACGCCACGCCGAACCCGCAGCGTGGCCACAAGGTGCGCCCTGGGGACAAGTCGGCCCACCGCACGGGACCGCGGTGGAAGCAATGCGGCCGTCCACAGCCATCCACGGCCCCTGGTCGACTCATCCACACCCCGTGTGCGGTGTAATTACCCGCGGGCGACCAGGGGGTTCGGGTCGTTATCCACAGAATCAACAACCCCTACGACGTCTACGTCAATTAGTTATAGAAAGGTCCAGGAACACCGGGGAAGGCAGCCCCAGGGTGTGGATGACAAAACCGGTCCGACTCCAGCGATTCCGTTCCGGCAATCGGGATCCTCATGACACGATGCCTCTCAAGGAGGAAGCGTGAAGTTTCGGATCGAGAGAGACGTCCTGGCCGACGTCGTCACCTGGGTGTCGCGCACCCTTCCCTCGCGCGTCCCGTTCCCGGCTCTGGCCGGCGTGCTGGTCGAGGCTGGCGCCGACGGTGTGTCATTCACCACGACGACGCAGGACACGTGGTCGCACAACACCGCAGACGCAGTGGTGGGAGAGCCCGGCACGGCGTTGATCAGTGGTCGACTGCTCGTCGAGATCGCACGCTCACTGCCGGCCCAACCGGTCAGTTTCGCCCTGCAGAGTTCGGGCCGGGTGGAGGTGACGTGCGGCGCTGCTTCCTTCTTGCTGCCTACTCTGCCCGGGGAGGAGTACCCGCCCCTGCCGACGCTGCCGCCCGCGGTCGGTTCCGTGGATGCCGGGATGTTCGCGGCCGCAGTCGCGCAGGTCGGCGTCGCCTCGGCCTCACCGGATGAACGCAACCATGCCTACTCCGGCATCCGCATGGAGATCGAACCCCAGGGCCACGTGACGCTGGCCGCCACCGACCGGTACCGCCTCGCGGTAAGGGAACTGCCCTGGGAGCCGATGGTCATCGACCAGCCGATCGCGGTCACGATCCCTGGCCGCGAGTTCCTCGACGCGACGAAAGCTTTCGCGGGTGCGGGATCGGTGAGCGTGCATCTCGGGGAGTCCGAGACGTCGCTCTCGCTGACCGCGGGCACCCGGCAGACCGGTCTGCGCCTGATGGATTCGGCGAACTTCCCGAAGTTCCGGTCCCTGCTGCCCACCCAGTTCGTGAGCCAGCCGGAGATCGAGGTGGCGGCTCTGAAGGAGGCGCTCAAGCGCGTGAGCCTGGTGTTGCATCAAGACTCCCCGGTGCGCCTGACGTTCTCCAGTGACGAGGTGGTGCTCAAGGGCGGGACCGGCGACGAGGCCACCGCCACCGAGACCATCGGGTGCGTGCTGCAGGGGGAGGGGCTCGACGTGGCGTTCAACCCGCGGTTCCTCGCCGACGGTCTGGCCGGACTGACCGATGCGCATGCCCGCCTGAGCCTGCAGTCGTCGGACAAGGCGGCCGTGCTCACCGGGATCGACCCCGACGGTGGCAGCGAGGTCTTCCGGTATCTGCTGATGCCGGTGCGCCTCAACCGGTGAGGATCGAGCGACTCGAACTCACCGACTTCCGCAACTACGAGCACCTAGAGGTCGAGTTCGAGCCGGGGAACAACGTCCTGGTGGGGCCCAACGGCCATGGCAAGACCAACATCGTGGAGGCTGTGGCCTATCTGGCGACGTTCAGCAGCCACCGCGTCGCCACGGACACCGCATTGGTCAGGGCCGGTTCTGAAAGGGCCGTCATCCGGAGTCTGGTCGTCCAGGGCGAACGGACCGTCGGGCTCGACGTCCAGATCAACCCCGGCCGGGCAAATCGTCTGCAGGTCAACCGCGCCCCGGTGCGGCGTGCCCGCGATGCGGTGGGGATCGTCAAGGCGGTCATGTTCGCCCCGGAGGACCTCGGCCTGGTGAAAGGGGACCCGGCGGCGCGCCGGCGGTTCCTCGATCAGTTACTCGTGCAGGTGAGCCCGCGCTACGTCGCGGTGATCGCCGACTACGACAAGACGATCAAGCAGCGCAATTCGCTGCTGCGATCGGCGTCGAAGGCCGGCTCAGCCATGGAACGTGAGACTTTGCAGAGCACTCTCGAGGTCTGGAACGACCGGTTGGTGAGCTTCGGTGCGGACCTCGTTGCAGGCAGGATCGCGCTGCTTGAGGGCATCACCGGGCCGACGATACAGGCCTACGCGCAGGTGGCGCAGGCACGCAACGACGTCTCGATGTCGTATGTCGCGTCGCGGATCCCCGCTGTCAGCGCTGATGCCGAACACGTCGGCACAGCCCTGCGCACCGCGTTGGACGAGGTGCGGGCGGAGGAACTGGCCAGGGGGTCACGGTGCTTGGCCCCCATCGTGATGACGTGGAACTTCGGCTCAACGACCTGCCGGCGCGCGGGTACGCCTCCCACGGGGAGTCGTGGTCCCTGGCGCTGGCCCTGCGGCTGGCCAGTTACGACATGCTGCGCGACGACGGATCCGTCGACCCGGTACTCATCCTCGATGACGTGTTCGCCGAACTCGATCAGCAGCGCCGCGACCGGCTCGCGCAGATCGCAGCCGACGCCGACGGCCAGGTCCTCATCACGGCGGCCGTGTCGGGTGACGTCCCGGAATCGCTGACCGGGGTTAGATTCTCTGTAGACACTGGATCAGTGAGGCGGGAGTGACGGTGACCGACGAGGCAGTCAGCGATCTGGCGAACCGGGTGCTTGCCCGCGCCCGCCAGGCCGCGCGGGCACTGCCGGCGGCCGCCTCGGCGAAGACCCGTCGGGAACCCACGTACACTTCCGCGCGACCGGATGACCGCGACCCGTCGACGGTGGCCGACGCGATCGCCGGACTGGTCGGCGACCGCGGCTGGCAGGCGGCCACAGCGATCGGCCGGATCTGGGGGGAGTGGGCGTCGCTGGTCGGCCCGACACTGGCCGAACACGTGAAGCCGGAGGCGTTCGACCGCACAACCGGCCTGCTCACCCTGCGGGCGGACAGCACGGCGTGGGCCACGCAGGTGCGGATGCTGTCCAGCCAGTTGCGCAAGCGGCTCCAGGGCGAGATCCCGGGCGGGATCGTGTCGGACATCAACGTGCTCGGCCCGGACGTGGGTCCGCGCCCGCGCGGGCGGCTGCGGGTCAAGGGCCGAGGGCCGCGCGATACCTACGGCTGAGGGCTTCGCCGAAGCGACGGCCAGGTGGGAGAGGTACGGGGAGTGATCCAACGGGGTTGTCTCCCGTCATTGCCGAAACGCCCGCTGCTGCGTGGGGGGATGCCTGCCCCGGGGGTTCTCGCCTCAGAAGTGCCTTTCTGCCTGTGCAATGACGAACAGTGTCACAAGGACACGGTAGACTGAAGTATCAACAAGCGTGTTCTGGCCCGTTCTGGCCGTCTTCGCGCGATAAGAGGAGCGGAAGGGGCTGCGAGTGTCGTATGACGCCAGCGATATCCAAGTTCTTGAGGGCTTGGAGGCGGTGCGCAAACGACCCGGCATGTACATCGGCTCCACCGGCGAACGCGGTCTGCACCACTTGGTCTACGAGGTCGTCGACAACGCCGTGGACGAGGCACTGGCAGGGTACTGCGACACGATCGACATCACGCTGCTCCCCGGAGGTGGCGTGCGGGTCGTGGACAACGGCCGCGGTATCCCCGTCGACGAGCACCCGATCGAGAAGAAGCCGGCGGTGGAGGTCGTGCTCACGGTGCTGCACGCCGGTGGCAAGTTCGGCGGCGGCGGGTATTCGGTGTCCGGCGGCCTGCACGGGGTAGGGGTCTCGGTGGTCAACGCACTGTCCACCGGGGTCGACGTCTTGATCCACCGCGACGGCTACGAGTGGACCCAGTCGTACGCGCACGGCGTGCCACAGGCACCGCTGGCCCGCGGTGGACAGGTGGACGACACCGGGACCACGGTGACGTTCTGGGCCGACACGGACATCTTCGAGACGACGGACTACGACTTCGACACCCTGTCGCGGCGGTTCCAGGAGATGGCCTTCCTCAACCGGGACCTGACGATCAACCTCGTCGACGAGCGCCCGCGTGACGAGGATGACGACGAGGAGACCAGCGTCTCCTACCGCTACGCGGGCGGTATCGGTGACTTCGTGCGCCACCTCAATGCCACCAAGGGCCCGAGCAACCCCTCAGTGATCGAGTTCGAGGCCGAGGACCTCGTCAAGGGGATCAGCGCCGAGGTCGCGATGCAGTGGAACACCGGGTTCACCGAGTCGATCTACACGTTCGCCAACACCATCAACACGACTGAGGGCGGCACCCACGAAGAGGGCTACCGGGCGGCGCTGACCGCACTCATGAACCGCTTCGCCCGGGAATGGGGCGTGCTGAAGGAGAAGGACACCAACCTCACCGGCGAAGACATCCGCGAGGGGCTCACCGCGATCGTCAGCGTGAAGATGCGTGAGCCGCAGTTCGAGGGGCAGACCAAGACGAAGCTTGGCAACACCGAGGCGAAGACGTTCGTGCAGAAGCTTGTCAACGACCAGCTGGGGGAGTGGTTCGAGAAGAACCCGGCGGAAGGCAAGGAGATCGCACGTAAGGCCACGGCCGCGTCCGTCGCACGAGTGGCTGCGCGGAAAGCCCGCGACCTCGCCCGCAACCGCAAGGGCCTGCTCGGCGGCGGCGGGCTGCCCGGCAAACTCATCGACTGCTCATCGACGAGCCCGGAGGAATGCGAGATTTTCATCGTGGAGGGCGACTCCGCCGGCGGCTCGGCGCGCAGCGGCCGCAATCCCGCCACCCAGGCGATCCTGCCGATCCGGGGCAAGATCCTCAACGTCGAGAAGGCCCGGCTGGACCGGGTGCTGGCCAACACCGAGGTGCAGGCGATGATCTCCGCGCTGGGTACCGGCGTGCAGGACGAGTTCGACCTCAACAAGCTCCGGTACCACAAGTTGGTCCTCATGGCTGACGCCGACGTCGACGGCCAGCACATCCGCACGCTGCTGCTGACCCTGCTGTTCCGGTTTATGCGCCCCCTGATCATCGAGGGGCACGTCTACCTCGCCCAACCGCCGCTGTACCTGCTCAAGTGGAGCGGCAAGGACGCCCACGAATATGCCTACAGCGACCGGGAGCGTGACGCGCTGGTCGAAGCCGGCCACGAGGCGGGGAAGAAGAACCCCAAGGAGGGTTTCATCCAGCGGTTCAAGGGTCTCGGCGAGATGAACGCCAACGAGTTGTGGGAGACCACGATGGACCCCGACCGCCGCGTCCTGCTGCAGGTCACTCTCGAGGACGCCGCCCAGGCCGACGAGGTGTTCAGCATGCTCATGGGCGAGGACGTGGAGAGCCGGCGCAAGTTCATCCAGCGCAATGCCAAAGACGTCCGCTTTCTCGACATCTAAGGGAATCCAGTGACTCAGACCCCAGACACCGACCGGATCGAGCCGGTCGAACTCCAGGCCGAGATGCAGAAGTCCTACCTGGACTACGCGATGAGCGTCATCGTCGGCCGGGCGCTGCCGGATGTGCGCGACGGGCTGAAGCCGGTGCACCGGCGGATCCTGTACGCCATGTTCGACGGCGGCTACCGGCCGGACCGCGGGTTCTTCAAGTGCGCGGCGGTGGTCGGCGATGTGCTGGGCAGCTACCACCCGCACGGCGACAGCGCGGTGTACGACGCCCTGGTGCGGATGGTGCAGCCGTGGGCCTTGCGCTACCCACTGGTCGACGGGCAGGGCAACTTCGGCTCGCCGGGTAACGACCCGGCCGCCGCGTACCGGTACACCGAGGCGCGGTTGGCCCAGTTGGCGATGGAGATGGTGCGTGACATCGACGAGGAGACCGTCGATTTCAAGCCCAACTTCGACGGCCGTGCGCAGGAGCCGGTGATTCTGCCGAGCCGGTTCCCGAACCTGCTGGTCAATGGTTCGTCGGGGATCGCGGTGGGCATGGCCACGAACATCCCGCCGCACAACCTCACCGAGGTGGCCGACGGGGTCGCGTGGGCGCTCGAGCACCCGGATGCCACCCGGGAGGAACTGCTCGAGGCGCTCATCGAGCGTGTGAAGGGCCCGGACTTCCCCACCGGCGCCTACATCGTCGGGCGGGCCGGTATCGAGGCCGCCCACCGGACCGGCCGCGGGTCGATCATCATGCGCGGCGTCGTCGACATCGAAGAGGACGACCGGGGCCGCACGTGTCTGGTCATCACCGAACTGCCGTACCAGGTGAACCCGGACACGCTCACCGCGAAGATCGCGGAACTGGCCGACGCTGGCCGGGTGACCGGGATCGCGGACCTGCGTGACGACTCCTCCAGCCGCACCGGTCAGCGTCTGGTGGTCGTGCTCAAGCGCGATGCGCAGCCGCGGGTCGTGTTGTCGCAGCTCTACCGGCACACGCAGTTGCAGGAGACGTTCGGCGCGAACATGCTGGCGCTGGTCGACGGGGTGCCGCGCACGCTGAGCCTGGACGCGTTCGTGACGCACTGGATCAACCACCAGATCGAGGTCATCCAGCGTCGCACCGCCTACCGGCTGCGCAAGGCGGAGGAGCGCGCCCACATTCTGCGCGGCTACCTCAAGGCCCTCGACGCCCTCGACGAGGTCATCGCCTTGATCCGCCGTTCGGCCACGGTCGAGGACGCGCGCATCGGGCTGATGGAGTTGCTCGACATCGACGAGGTCCAGGCCACGGCCATCCTGGACATGCAGTTGCGGCGACTGGCGGCCCTGGAGCGGCAGAAGATCATCGACGAGCACACAGAGCTCGAGCGGCTGATCGCCGACTACCAGGACATCCTGGGCAGTCCGGGCCGGCAGCGGACGATCGTGCGCGACGAACTCGCGGAGATCGTGCGGGTGCACGGCGACGTGCGGCGCTCACAGTTCATGCCCGCCGACGACCTCGGCAGCGAGGAAGATCTGATCCCGGTGCGGGAGGTGGTGGTGAGCATTACCGAGGGCGGCTACGCCAAGCGCACCGACGCGACCTTGTACCGCTCGCAGCGCCGTGGTGGCCGCGGGGTGCGGGGTGCGACGTTGCAGCGGGACGACGTCGTCGAGCACTTCTTCGTCACGACGACCCACGACTGGATCCTGTTCTTCACCAACCTCGGCCGGGTCTACCGGACGAAGGCGTACATGTTGCCCGATACCGCCCGGGACGCCAAGGGCCGGCATGTGGCGAACCTGCTGGCCTTCCAGCCCGACGAACAGATCGCCGGGGTACTCACGGTCAAGGACTACGAGCAGGCCTCCTACCTGGTGCTGGCCACGAAACACGGACTGGTCAAGAAGACCAAACTCACCGAGTACGACACCAACCGCACCGGCGGTCTGATCGCCATCAACCTGCGGGACGGCGACGAGTTGGTTTCGGCGCGGCTGGTCGACAAGGGCGGGCAGCTGATCATGGTGTCCGACAAGGGCATGTCCGTGCGGTTCAGCGCCGACGAGTTGCGCCCGATGGGGCGGGCCACCTCCGGAGTGATCGGCATGAAGTTCCGCGGTAGCGACCAACTCCTGGCGATGGATGTCGTGCGCCCGGACTGCGATCTGGTCACCGTGACCGATGAGGGCTTCGCCAAACGCACGCCGCTGGATGACTGGAACACCAAGGGACGCGGCGGTATCGGTGTGGTGGCGATGAAGATCGTCGAGGAGCGAGGGTCACTGGTGGCCGCACTCGTGTGCGAGTCCGACGACTCGATCTTCGCCATCGCCAGTAACGGGGTGGTCATTCGAACCCCGGTGGCCGACATCCGGCAGACCGGCCGGCAGACCATGGGTGTCAACCTCATGGGCCTTCCGGATGGGGTGGCCGTCGTGGCGGTGGCACGGTCGGCGGCTGAGGAGCCTGAGGAGGAGCACACAGACCCCGACCCCGACCCCGAGGCACCGGCTGCGGCAGGGGATGATGGAGACTCGGCGCAGACCCGCGACGAGGAGGAACAGGCGTGACAACTTCGACCGTGCCGGCCGCACCGGCCGCAGGCACGCGCGTGGCGACCCTGCGCCTGAGGCGGATCGATCCCTGGAGCGCGATGAAGACGGGCTTCGTCTTCTCGATCGGCCTGGGGATCATGTACGTGATTGCGGCGGTGCTGCTGTACCTGTTCGCGTCGTCCGCGGGTGTCTTCGAATCGTTCAACTCGACGTTCTCCGAACTGACCGGAAGTGACGGGCCGCTGGTCTTCACGTTCTTCGGCGTTCTGACCATCAGCTTGGTCTTCGCCGTCATCGAAGTGGTGGTCACCACCCTGCTGTTCGCGGTCATCGCGATGCTCTACAACGCGTCGGCCTCGGTCACCGGCGGGGTGTCGGTCAAGCTCGCGGAGGACTGAGCCTGCCCCACCCGGTCCCGGGACCCATCGGGTACCCTGGTGAACGACCAACGCGCCTATAGCTCAGCTCGGTTAGAGCGCTTCGCTGATAACGAAGAGGTCCCTGGTTCAAGTCCAGGTAGGCGCACGTGAAGAAACTGATTCTGCTGGGGGCCCTCGCGGCCGTCGGCTACGCCGTATACCGCCAGTACTCCGCCAACCAGGCCGAGCAGGAGTTGTGGAACGAGGCCACTCGCGACCTCGACCTGCGCTGAGCCTGCCTGCGGGGACGTAGCTCAACTGGCAGAGCACCGCCTTTGCAAGGCGGGGGTTAGGGGTTCAAGTCCCCTCGTCTCCACGTGAGCCGAAAGCGTCGCTGGTTGCTCGAGGTGATCCTCGCCGTCCTGGGTGTCCAGGCGTTCTATGGCGGCATCCAACTGATCCGCGACGCCTTCGACTTCCCCATCGACTGGCTCGCCCCCCTGCCGTGGGACTCCTGGGTCATCCCTGGGCTGCTGCTCATGGCGCTCATCGGGGTGCCCGCCTTCGGCCTACTGGGCATGTACGTAGCGGGCAACCGTCGGGCCGACCAACTCACGGTGGTCTTCGGCTGCGGGCTCATGCTGTGGATCGTCGTGCAGTTGTTCTTCATCCCACTCTTCTTCCTGCAGCCGCTGGTGTTCGTCCTGGGGCTGACGCTGGCGCTGGTGGCCTGGTCCCGGATGCGCGCTGCCGACTGATGGGCACGCCCGACCTGGTCGCCGAGATCCGGGCCTGGCTGCGGGCCTCGGCGGATCCCACCCGGGCGCCGGGCATGCAGCAGTACATGAAGTCGCAGATGCCCTACCTCGGTGTGGGCAAGACCAGCCTCACGCCGGCGGTCATGCGGTTGACCAAAGCGGCCGACCTGGAGCGGGAGCAGTGGCTGGTCGTGGCCAGAACGCTCTGGGATGACGCCAGTTACCGGGAGGAGCGATATGCCGCGCTGGCGGTGCTGCGGGCGGGTGGACTCACCGCCGGCGACGAGCCGCTGCTGCGCCATCTCATCACCACGGGTGCCTGGTGGGACCTGGTCGACGAGGCGGCGACCAAACTGCTCGGCCCCCTGCGCCATGACGTTGAGGTGCGCGTGTGGGCGGTCGCCGCCGACATGTGGATCCGGCGGGCAGCCATCATCTGTCAGGTGGGTTCCCGGGGCCGCGGCACCGACTGCCAGCTGCTCGCCGACGTCATCGAGCCCAACACCGCGGATCGCCGCTTCTGGATCACGAAGGCGATCGGATGGGCGTTGCGGGACTACGCCTACGCAGATCCCGAGTGGGTGCGCGAGTTCGTGGCCGGCCACGAACTGGCGCCGCTGTCCGTCCGCGAGGCCACCAAGCACCTGTGACAGGATTCGGCTATGACCCAAGCCGTTCTGCACACCAACCGTGGCGACATCACGATCAACTTGTTCGACAACCAGGCCCCCAAGACCGTGGCCAACTTCGTCGGCCTGGCCGATGGGACCCGCGAGTGGACCGACCCCAAGACGGGTCAGCCGGGCACTGGTGGCCTCTACAACGGCGTCATCTTCCACCGCGTCATCAGCGGCTTCATGATCCAGGGCGGCTGTCCACTGGGTACCGGCACCGGCGGTCCCGGCTACCGTTTCGCCGACGAGTTCCACCCCGAGCTGCAGTTCGACCGCCCCTACCTGCTCGCCATGGCCAACGCCGGGCCGAACACCAACGGCTCCCAGTTCTTCATCACCGTCGGCAAGACCCCGCACCTGAACTTCAAGCACACCATCTTCGGTGAGGTCGCCGATCAGGCCGGCCGCGACGTCGTTGATGCGATCGCCACCACCCCCACCGGCCGTATGGACAAGCCGATCGATGACGTCGTGATCGAGTCGGTCGACATCATCGCGTGAGCACCGAGCAGCCGGCGCCGGTCTGCTACCGCCACCCGGACCGCCCCACCTGGATCCGCTGCACCCGCTGTGACCGGCCGATCTGCCCGGAGTGCATGAACCCGGCTCCGGTCGGCTTCCAGTGCCCGGAGTGCGTGGCGGCCGGTCAGGCCGCGGTGCGGGAGCCGCGGACCGTTTTCGGGGGCAGACTCACTTCGTCCAGCACGGTCACGGTCACCCTCATCGGCATCTGCGTCGCGATCTTCGTGGTGCAGTTCCTGGTCGGCGTGAACGCGGTGGCCGCGGACTGGGGGATGTGGCCGGCGGGCGTGGCCGTCAACAACGAGTGGTACCGGCTGATCACGTCGGTGTTCCTGCACGGCAGCTGGCTGCATCTGGCGTTCAACATGTATGTGCTGTACGTGCTGGGCCCACCGCTGGAGCGGCTGCTGGGACACGTGCGGTTCCTTGCGCTGTTCCTCATCGCCGGTCTCGGCGGCGCAGTCGCCTCGTTCACGTTCTCGAGCATCAACACGGTGTCGGTCGGTGCCTCGGGCGCCATATTCGGGCTGATGGGAGCGCTGGTGGTCGCCGGCCGGCACCTGCGCACGGACATCACGCAGGTGCTGGTGCTGATCGGCATCAACGTGGTGATCGGGTTCATCGCGCCGGGCGTGGACTGGCGGGCTCACCTCGGCGGCCTGATCACCGGCGCCGCGGTCGCCCTGGTGATCTCGAAGGCACCGCCGGGCCGCAGTCAGACCCTGTGGCAGGTCATCGGGTGCGCGGCGATCGTCGCCACATTGGTCGCGATCGTGCTGTGGCGCGCCAATGAGATCGTGCAACTGTTGCCGGTCGGCTGATCACCGGCGCGGGACCTTCCTGGACAGGGTAAGTTACCGGCCAGTAACATGAGGTCCATGACTTCTCGAGACGCAGTGATCGTGGCCGCCGTGCGTACCCCCGTCGGGGTGGGCAAACCTGAGAAGGGCGCGCTGTCGGGCATCCACGCCGTGGACCTGTCCGCACTGGCCCTGCAGGGTCTGGTCCAGCGGGCCGGCATCGACCCCGCCCTGATCGACGACGTGATCTGGGGCTGCGTCTCGCAGGTGGGCGAGCAGGGGTTCAACATCGGGCGCAATGCCGCCCTGGCCGCAGGATTCCCGGAGACGGTGCCCGGGACGACCTTGGACCGGCAGTGCGGCTCGTCCCAGCAGGCGCTGCACTTCGCGGCCGCCGGTGTGATCGCCGGGCAGTACGACATGGTGGTCGCCGGCGGAGTCGAGTCCATGTCCCGGATCCCGATGTTCTCCAACGGCAAGGGTGGCGATGGCCCGTTCGGGCCCATGATGATCGAGCGCTACGAGGGGCGCCTGGTCAACCAGGGCGTCTCTGCGGAGATGATCGCCGAGAAGTGGGATCTGTCCCGGCAGTACCTCGACGAGATGGCGGTGGAGTCCCACGAGCGTGCCACCCGCGCCACCAACGACGGACTGTTCGCCGAGGAGATCGTGCCGGTCAAAGGCGTGAGCGCCGACCAGGGCATCCGGCCGGGGTCGTCGGTGGAGAAACTCGCCTCCCTGCCCACCCCCTTCAAGGACGACGGCGTGGTGACCGCGGGCAACGCCTCGCAGATCTCCGACGGATCGGCGGCGCTGCTGGTGACCACCAGTGAGAAAGCCGCCGAGTTGGGCCTGACCCCGCTGGTGCGCTTCCACACCGGAGTGATGGCCGGCGTGGACCCGGTGATCATGCTCACCGGCCCGATCCCCGCCACCGCCAAGGCCCTGGAGCGGTCGGGGCTGGGCCTCGATGAGATCGGCGCTGTCGAGATCAACGAGGCGTTCGCGTCGGTGGTCGGCGCCTGGTTCGTTGAGACCGGGGCAGACCCCAAGATCACCAACCCGAACGGCGGGGCGATCGCGCTGGGCCACCCGCTCGGAGCCTCCGGGGCCCGGTTGATGACGACGTTGATCCACCAGATGCGCCGCAACGGCATCCGCTACGGACTGCAGACGATGTGCGAGGGCGGCGGCATGGCCAACGCCACCATCGTCGAACTCGTCTGAGGCTGAGCTGGTGCCCGGCCTGCACATCGGTTAGAGATACGGATGTCGGTTAGTGATCCCGACGGTCTTTTTCGCTCCCGGGTATCCGGATGTCTCCCGCCTGCGGGTCCTCGGGAGTTATCCACAGGGTTGTCCCCAGTTGGGGAGAACTACACCTGTGTGATTACTTCCACTTGGTGGACACGACGAATCCGAACGCGATAAGGGTGAAGCCGCCGACCAGGTTCCAGAACCCGAGGTCACCCAAGATGGGCGCGTCGGGGGCGATGTACCAGGCGCAGACCCAGATGAGTCCGAGCACGAACAGGGTCACCATGACCGGGGCCACCCACCGGGGGCTGCCGATCTTCACGGGCGTGCGCTTGTCGCTGGGGGACTTGTCCTTGCGGCGTGAGCGGGATTCGGGCACGAAGGTCACTTTACCCCGCCGTAGTCTGGGGGCGTGAGTGTGCGTTGGTGGGCCGTGCTGGCCGCGATCGTCTTCGGCATCGCTGGGTTCGGCTTCGCCGCGAGCGCGCACACCGCAGCCGGCACGAATCTGCGCAGTGACAGTGCGGCGCTCAAGGACGTGGTCGCGCAGCGGGCCGCGGTCGTGGACCGGCGACAGAAGCAGGTCACCGACCTGCAATCGCGGGTGGCCGGCCTGAGCAAGCAGCAGGAGGGGACCGCAGCGGCCCGCGCCCAGGGGACCATCGACACGTTGTCGGCTCCGGTCGGGCTGCTGCCGCTGAGCGGACCCGCGGTCACCGTCACTCTCACCGATGCCCCGCAGGAGGGCAACGAGGAGGCCAACCCCGACGACCTGGTCGTCCATCAGCAGGATCTGCAAGCGGTGATCAACGCCATGTGGCGTGGTGGTGCTCTTGGCATCCAGGTGATGGACCAGCGGCTCATCAACACCAGTGCGGTGCGCTGTGTGGGCAACACCTTGATCCTGCAGGGCCGGGTGTACTCCCCCCCGTTCGTCGTGACCGGGGTGGGTGATCAGGCGGCCATCGAGCGTGAGCTCGAACGCGACGACTACCTGCGCGGTTACCGGGCCGCCGTGGATTTCTTCGGGCTCGGATACGAGCAGGTCCGGCAGCCCTCGGTCACCATCGCAGCGTTCGACGGCCCGATGCACATCGATCATGCCACTCCGATCCCGGACCGCAAGGAGCAGTCATGACGGTCCTGGTCATCGACAACTACGACAGCTTCGTCTACAACCTCGTGCAGTACCTCGGGCAGCTTGAGGTCGAATGCGATGTGTTCCGCAACGATGCGCTCGAGCTGGACGAGGTCGCCTCGTACACCGGGGTGCTGCTGTCCCCCGGCCCGGGAACCCCGGACACCGCCGGAGTGTGCATGGACGTGGTGCGGCGATACGCAGGTCGTATCCCGATCTTCGGGGTGTGCCTGGGGCACCAGGCCATCGCGGAGGTGTACGGGGCGACCGTCAGCAGGGCGCCGGAACTGCTGCACGGGAAGACCTCACTGGTGCACCACGACGGTCGCGGGGTCTTCGACGGGCTGCCCAACCCCATGACCGCGACCCGGTACCACTCGCTGGCCGTGGAGCCGGACACCGTGCCCGCCGCGTTGGAGGTCAGTGCGCGTACCGACAGCGGGGTCATCATGGGTATCCGGCACCGGGAGCTCGCGGTGGAAGGGGTGCAGTTCCACCCCGAGTCGGTGCTCACCGAAGGCGGTCACCGGATGCTGGCCAACTGGCTGGCGGTGTGCGGCGACCCGGATGCGGTGCGCCGGAGCCGGGGCCTGTCGCCGGTGGTGGGCTGAGCCGGGGCAGGTTCCTCCCGCCTACGGCGACGCCTCGCCCGACGGTGTCGGGGTCTGCGTCTCCGTCGGCGTCGGGGTGACGGGCGGCTGGGTCGGCGCCGGGCCACTGGACACGGTGACCGTCACCGTTGTGCCCTTCTTCACCTGTGCGCCCCCCGGGGGGTCCTGACTGGTGACGATCCCCACGGGCTGGTCGGAGGACGCTGTCACCACCCGCGCATCGAGTCCGGCCTTGGACAGCGCGGAGGTCGCAGCCGACTGGGTGAAGCCGACGACGCCGGGCACCTCGACGACCCCGGTGGACACCTCGATGTCGACATTCGTGCCCACGTCCACGGTGGTGAAGGCCTCCGGGTCCTGGTTCAGCACCAGGCCCTCGGGCTCGCTGGACTCCACCTGCTTGACGTTGCCGAGGTCGAGTTTGGCGTCACGCAGGGCGGTCCGGACGGCATCCAGGCTGGTCAGGCCCTCCAGTGGTGGCACCTGCGTCTGCTGCTTGCCGGCGGACACCGTCACGGTCACGGCCTCCCCGGTGGCCAACTGCGTGTCAGCCTGCGGGTCCTGCGCCAGTACGGTGTCCTCCGGCTGGTCGGAGGTCTGCGGTGTCTGCGCCCCCAAGCGCAAGCCCTGTGCCTCGAGGGCGCGCTGCGCCTCATCGATGCTCATACCCACCACGTCGGGCACAGTGACCCGCTGGCCGGTTCCGGTGTCGAACAGCGTGCGGCCGAGGAACAAGGCGGCCGCTGCGACCGCGAGGACGAGGACCGTGACCCCCACCCAGGCCCAGGGACTGCGCTTAGGGGCACCGGAACTCCCCGGATCCACCATGCCGACCGGTTGCAGACTGGCGGTGGTGCTAGCGGAGGCCGGGACGGTGGCGCGCAGCGTGGGGATCGTGCCGGTGACCGGCAGGCCGGCCAGCGCGCGTTCGACGTCGGCCTTGAAGTCGTTGGCCGTCTGGTAGCGATCGCCGGGGTTCTTGGCCAGGGACTTCAGCACGAGGCCGTCCAGTGCGGGGGGCACCGCCGCGTCGATCTGGCTGGGCGGCACCGGCGTTTCGCTGACGTGCTGGTACGCCACCGACACTGCGCTCTCACCCTGGAAGGGGGGTCGGCCCGTGAGCAGTTCGTAGAGCAGACAGCCGGCGGAGTACAGGTCGGAGCGGGCATCCACGACTTCGCCGCGGGCCTGTTCCGGCGACAGGTACTGGGCGGTGCCCATCACGGCATTGCCCTGGGTCATGGTGGCCTGCGCGTCGGCCACTGCCCGCGCAATACCGAAGTCCATCACCTTCACGTCGCCCGACGGGGTGAGCATCACGTTGGCCGGCTTGATGTCGCGGTGGATGATGCCATGGGCGTGGGAGTAGTCCAGGGCGCTGAGCACCGAGGACATGATCTCCAGGGAACGCTCAGGCAGCAGCCGGCGCCCGCTGCTCATCAACTCGCGCAGGGTGTGCCCGTCCACGTACTCCATGACGATGTAAGGCACCATCGCGTGCTGGCCGGCACCATCGAGCATGTCCTCCCCGGTGTCGTACACGGCCACGATGTTGGGGTCGTTGAGGCTGGCAGCCGACTGCGCCTCGCGCCGGAACCGGCTCTGGAAAGCGGGGTCGCGGGCAAGATCCGGGCGCAGCACCTTGACCGCCACCCGTCGGTTGAGCCGCAGGTCCTGGCCCTCGAACACCTCGGCCATGCCGCCACGGCCGAGCGTCTCGCCGAGTTCGTAGCGATCTCCGAGCCGTCGTGCTGTGGTCACAGGAACCTCCCGGGGTTCATCGTTGCAGCACCGCCTCGATCACCGCGCGGGCGATCGGCGCGCCACCTGGTTGCCGCTGACCTCCGCCTGCCCCGTGTTCTCCACAGCCACGGCAACCGCAACCTGGGGGTCATCGGCCGGCGCCGCAGCGACGAACCACGCGATGTTCGGCCGGCCGGCGCCCGTCTCCGCGGTCCCCGTCTTGCCGCCGACATTGACGCCGGGGATACGGGCGTTCGACCCGGTGCCGGAGTTCACCACCGTGACCATCATCCCCATGAGCTCGGCAGCGTTCTGCTGGGTCATCGCACGTTCGTACTGCCGCGGCTGGGTCTGGGACAGGACCGTGAGGTCCGGAGCCAGCACCTGGTTCACCAAGTACGGGTGCATCGTCATGCCGCCGTTGGCGATCGACGCCGTGACCATGGCCATCTGCAGGCTCGTGGACCGCACGTCGAACTGCCCGATCGCGCTCATCGCGGTCTGTGCATCGTCAGGGTCCTCCGGGAAGCGGGAGGTCGCGGCGGTCATGGGGACGTCGAAGGATTGATCGAAGCCGAATTTCTCGGCCTGCGAACGCAGTGCGTCGGCACCGAGTTCGTTGCCCAGCGACGCGAAAGCAGTGTTGCAGGAGACGGCCAGGGCGTTCGTGAGCGTGGTCCGGTCATTGGGCCCGCACGGACCGCGGAACCAGTTCGGCAGGGACCTTGTGGACCCCGGCAACGGATACAGCGCCGGACCCGGCACATCCGAGTTCGGCTCGAAGCCGGCCTCGAGGGCCGCCGCGGCGGTGACGAGCTTGAACGTCGATCCGGGTGGAATGGTCTGGACCAGCGGCCGGTTGAGCAGAGGCTGGTTGGGGTCGGTCTCGAGTTGCTCGTAGTAGTCCTGGGCGGCGGCCGCGTCGTGTGTGGACAGACCATTGGGGTCGAAACTCGGGGACTGGACCAGAGCCAGTATGGCACCGGTCTTAGGGTCGATCGCCGTGACCGAACCGACCGTGTTCCCCAGCCCCGCCGCCGCGGCCTTCTGCGCCGCGGCCAGCAGGGTCGTCTGCACCGCGCCGCCCTCGGGCACCCGACCGGCGATGAGCTGCTCGATGCGGTCGACGAAGAGCCGGGAGTCGTTGCCGGACAGGATCTCGTTCTCCGTGCGCTCCAGGCCGGTGGCGCCGTACAGCGAGGAGTAGAAGCCAGTGGCGGGGGCGTACAGCACACCGTCGGAATAGGTCCGCAGGAACTTGTAGGTCTGCTTGGGTGTGGCCACCGAGCGTGCCACCGGCTTGGTGCCCACGAGGATCGGCCCGCGCTCGCGCTCGTACTCGGCCAGGACCGTGCGCTGGTTGCCGGGCTCGGCATTGATGCCCGGAGCGAGGATGAACTGCTGCAGCGTCAAGTTGGCGACCAGCAGCAGGGCGAGGATCCCGAAGACCCAGCCCAGCCGGCGGATGGCACGGATCATCGGTCTATCCCCACCCGGATCATCTGCGTCATCGCCTCATCGGCGCTCTGCGCGATCATCGCCGGGCGACGGTTGCGGTCACTGATCCGCAGCAGGAGCGCGACCATCATCCAGTTGCACACCAGTGCCGACCCGCCGTAGGACAGGAACGGGGTGGTCAGGCCGGTGAGCGGGATGAGCCGGGTGACACCGCCGATGGTGACGACCACCTGCAGGGCGAAGACGCTGGACAGACCGACTGCCAGCAACGTGCCGAAGGGGTCCCGGCACGCCAGCCCGGTCCGCAGCCCGCGCTCCACGAGGATGGCGAACAGCATGATCAGGGCCATCATCCCGGCCAGGCCGAGTTCCTCCCCGAGCGCCGCGGAGATGAAGTCGGTCTTCGCGAAGGGGATGAACTGCGGGTAGCCCTCGCCGAGGCCGGTGCCGAACAAGCCGCCGCTGGCCAGGCCGAACAGCGCTTGCACCAGCTGGTAACCCTCGTCATTTGCGTAGGCCCAGGGGTCGAGCCAGATCTTCACGCGCAGTTGTACGTGCCCGAAGGCGAGGTAGCCCAGCAGGGCCGCGAGGGCGAACATGGCCGCGCCGATGATCAGCCAGCTGCGGCGCTGCGTGGAGACGTAGAGCAGGATCACGAAGACGCCGAAGAACATCAGCGCGGTGCCCAGGTCGCGTTCGAAGGCCAGCACGCCCAAGGCCACCAGCCACGCCACCAGCAGCGGGCCGAAGTCGCGCGCCCGCGGGATTCCCAGGCCTAGCACCTTGCGGCGGACCGTGGCGAGGGCCTCGCGCTTGCGGACCAGGTATCCCGCGAAGAAGATCGTCAGCGCGATCTTGGCCAGTTCCGAGGGCTGGAACGACAACGGTCCGAGGCGGATCCACAGCCGGGCGCCATTGATGCTGGTCCCCAGCAGTGGCACCAGCGGCAGCAGGAGCAGCACGACACCGGCCACCAGTGACGTGTACGTGTAGCGCTGGAGCTTGCGGTGGTCGGTGACCAGGAACAGCACGAGGGTGAACAGGGCCAGCGCCACCAGCACCCACGTCGCCTGTGCCAGGGCGTCGGGGTTGGGCGCCCGCGTCTCGTTGGCCTGCGCCCGCAGTTGTTCGGCGATGTCCAGACGGTGGATCATCACCAGCCCGATGAGGTTGATCATGGCTGCCACCGGCAGCAGGACGGGGTCGGCGTGCGGTGCCAGCCGGCGCACCACGACATGGGCGGCGAGCAGTACGGCGGCACTGCCGATCAGCAGAGCGAGGTAGTTGGCCGGGAGGGTGTCGAGCGTGGCCAGATCGACGGTCGCGTAACACACACTGCCGATCACCCAGGCGAGGATCAGGAGGCCGAGTTCGGCCCGGCGCGGGGAACGCTTCATGACCTGCTCCCGCCGGCGTTTTGGTGGCTCGGAATCGGCGCAGCACTCGTGCAGAGACACCCGCACCAGCGCGACGCTGGCTGGCCGGTCATGGGCTCACCGTCGGCGTGGGGCTCGGGGTCGCGCCGGGGCAGCCCTCGGTCTTCGGTTTGGTGCGGCACGTGGCGGCCTGTTCGTCCAGGATGGCGACGATGCGCTCGGCGTCGACCCGGCTGTCCGCGGCGATGGTGGCGTTGACCAGTTCCTGGGCGTAGACCGGCAGTTGCACGCTGGGAATCGTGGAGGTCTCCACGACGCTCGACAGGGGCATCGAGCCGAGGCTCTGCGGGATGCCTCGGTACACCGTCACGTATCCATCGCTGCTGCCCACGTAGTACTGCCGCGCGATCCAGATCCAGGTGCCGCCGATGAGTACGAGGGCTACGGCGGCGGCGGCCATTGCGGCGAGCCAGCGGGCGCGCCGGCGCCGGGGCGGCACGTCAATGGGCTCCCACTCCGGCTCCGGCTCCGGGGTGTCGGTCGGCTGGCTGTCCTGCGGGAAGTCCACCCCGGGCAACTGCGATCGGGTGCGCGGCTCGGCGGCGGCTCCCACGACGACCGGCCGGCCGCCGAGGGGCGGGTCGTCCACCTGCGCGACGTCGGCGACGACGCACGTCACGTTGTCCGGGGCGCCGCGCTCGATGGCCGCGTCGACCAGCGCCGTCACCGCCCCCGGCGGGTCGCTGCGACTGAGCAGTTCGCGGATCCGGTCGTCAGGCAGCACCCCGGACAGGCCGTCCGTGCACAACATGATCCGGTCGCCGGCGTGTACCTCGCGGATGCTCAGGTCCGGTTCCACGGTGTTGACCCCGTCGATCGCGCGGATCAGCAGGTTGCGCCGGCGGTGGGTGGCGGCCTCCTCCGCGCTGATCTGACCGGCGTCGACGAGGGTCTGCACGTAGGTGTGGTCCTTGGTCAGCCGCAGCAACTCACCGGCGCGCAGCATGTAGGCCCGGGAGTCCCCGACGTGGGCGATGGAGGCCCGGTCCCCCCTGCCAGCACACGACGGTGACTGTGGTGCCCATGCCGCGGAAGTCGGGCTGCTCGGCGATGATGTGGCGCATCTCGAGCTGGGCCTCGTCCACCGCGTCGGCGAGCTGGGTCAGGACGTCCTCGCTGTCGGCGATCGGCAGGCCCGCCAGGATCGCGGTGACCGTGGCACTGGCCATCTCGCCGGCCACGTGGCCGCCCATGCCGTCGGCGACGATGAGCAGGTTGTCCGAGGCGTAGCCGGAGTCCTCGTTGCCCTGCCGCACGAGCCCGATGTCGCTGCGCGCCGCGTAGCGGAAGACCAGTGGCATGGTGCTACTTCCGCAGCTCGAGAACGGTCTGCCCCACCCGCAGGGACTGCCCGACCTGCAATACGGTGGGGGCGGTCAACCGGGTCTTGCCCACCCAGGTGCCGTTCGTCGACCCTAGATCCTCAGCGACCCACTGGCCTTCGTGCGGGAACAGCCGTGCGTGGCGGGCCGAGGCGTACTCGTCGTCGACGACCAGTGTGGAGTCCGGTGCCCGACCGATCGTGATCGGGGTCGAGCCCAGGGGGATCACCGTGCCGGACAGATGACCGCTGGTCACCACGAGGTTGCTGGCCCGCCGTCGCGCCGCCCGCGGGGCGCGCTTGGGCCGGGGTTGGGCCTGTGGGCGCGGGGGCAGGGCGGCGGCACCCTCGGGCGGGGCTTCGAGGTCGCGGCGCAGGGCCCCGAGCGCGAACATGACGAACAGCCACAGCGCGATGAGGATCCCCCATCGCAGCAGGGTCAGGACCAGTTCGCTCATACCGCGCTCCGGAAGGTCAGGTTCGTCGAGCCGATCGTGATGACCGCACCGTCACGCAGAGGTTGTTCGGCCACGAGCATGCCGTTGATGTAGGTGCCGTTGGTCGAGTCGAGATCCCGAAGGATGACATCGTTGCCGATGCGGATCTCGGCGTGGTGGCGGGAGACCCCGGGATCGTCGATGCGGATGTCGGCGTCGGCGCCCCGGCCGATGCGGGTGATGGCACGGGTGAGCTGGAAGGTCCCACGTTTGCCCTCCAGGCGTGGGGCCGCACCGGCCGGCGGCCCGGCGGCCGGTGCCACGTCGTGGTCGACCCGGGCCTCGCTGACGATCTCGACCGTGCCCTGCGGCCGGTCGTCGGCCGGCTGCATCGCCACACTGACGCTGCCGAGGAAGGAGTACTGCTGCTGCTGGGCGTAGTCCCGGATCATGATGGCGAACTCCCCGACCAGCGCCTCGTCGTAGACGCTGAGCCGGTCGTAGTCCTCCTGGCTGACCAGGACGGTGTACACGTTGGGGACCACCGTG
Organism: Micrococcales bacterium; assembly: GCA_016703125.1. Taxonomy (NCBI): domain Bacteria; kingdom Bacillati; phylum Actinomycetota; class Actinomycetes; order Micrococcales; species Micrococcales bacterium. Next base: position 391,769 of record JADJCR010000002.1, read on the forward strand.
CGGGCACGCGACACCACGGCCGCCCGGGCGTCCATCTCGTTCTGCAGGGCGGCTGCGATCTCCACGGGCTGCAACTCGGACTTGAACGCCTTCGCGAAGGCGCCGTTGACCGCCCGGTCGACGCGCTGCTCGAAACGATCCAACAATCCCACGGTGTACCTCCGCATTCAGGGTAGTCGGTGGGTGAGGCCGGACGGTTCCTTCGGGCGGCACGCCGCCACAAGTGGGCGCGCGCGGGGTGGTTGCGCCCAGTTGTGGTGCGGGCTTTCACCGCAAACCAGGACGAACCGGGCGTACGGACCGCCACAAGTGGGCGTTCCGGGGCCTGAGCCGGCCCTTGGCGCCCACTTGTGGTCAAGGTGGGGAGCCGACCGGGACCGACGGCTAGGGTTGGCGTGTGGGTGGGCGACGACGCAGGCGGGCCTCAGCGGTGTTCAGTCGTGACTGGCTGGTCGCAGCGCAGGCCTCGCCAACGGTCCAGCGCGCGACCTGTGACGAGGTGCGCGCACGGCTGGACGACCTGCCGGATGTCCTGCGCATGGGAGCAGGGGCGGCCGACGTGGCGCTGGGGTGGCTGCCGGCACCCGTGCTGCGCAAGGCTTCGCGGCTGCCGGCGGTCTCGGAGTTCGCCCGGATCGTCGAGTCCCTGACGGCCGTCAGCTACTTCGCCATGGCAGAGGTGACGTTGCCGGTCCAGCGGTTCGCGCCCGAGGTCCCGGTGGAGTCGCGGGCGTGAAGCACGTCGAGGCCCTGGTCGTGGGATCGGGGGCCGGGGGTGCGTCGACGGCCGCCACCCTGGCCGCGGCAGGCGTCGAGACGCTGGTGCTGGAGGAGGGCCCGGAGGTCGCGCCGGGTGCGCTGCCGCAGTTCAGCCAGGCGCAGATGCGCCACCAGTACCGCAACCGCGGGCAGTTGATGGCGCTGGGACTACCGCCGATCACGTACGCCGAAGGCCGGTGTGTCGGCGGGTCCACGGAGATCAACTCAGGGTTGTACCACCGGCCCAGTGCCGCCCTGCTGGCCGGCTGGACGCGCGGCTGGGGCATCGAGGGTCTCACCAGCGAGGTGGTGGATCCGATCAGCGCGGCCATCGAACGAAACCTGTGCGTGAGCACGTTCCCGGGACCGCTGCCCCCGGCCTCGGCCTTCCTGGCCGCCGGGGCGGAAGCACTCGGCTGGTACAGCGTCGAGGTGCCACGGTGGTTCCGCCACGACACTGGCCAGCGGCAGTCGATGTCGTTGACCTACCTGCGGTATGCACGCCAGCACGGGGCGCGGGTGCGCAGCGGGGCCAGGGTGCAGCGGATCGAAGTGCGTGACGGCCGGGCGACCGCCGCCGTGGTGGAGGGTGCCGACGGTGGGCAGGTACGCATCGGCTTCGACACCGTGTTCGTCTGCGGCGGGGCGGTGCAGTCCGCGGCGCTACTGCTGCGCAGTGGGGTCGCGGCCAATGTCGGCCGCACCCTGTCCATGCATCCGACGGTGAAGGCGGTCGCCTTCAGCGAGAAGATCGGCAACGACCCCCACGATGTGCCGGTGACCCAGGTGCGGGAGTTCGCACCGGACATGACCATCGGCGGCTCGGCCACGGATGGACCACTGTTGGCGCTGTCGCTGCTGCCGACCGCGGTCGGGGTGCGCGAGATCCCCACGTACGGCGCGGGTGCCGGCATCTACTACGCCGCCATCCGCAGCAGTGGCCGCGGCCGGGTGCGGGTGCTGCCCCGGCTGCGCGACCCGCTGGTCACCTTCCGCGTGCCCACCGATGACATCGCCAGGCTGCAGTCGGCGATGGGTCGGCTGCTGATGGTGCTGCTCGCGGCCGGCAGCGACCAGGTGGTCGCCAGCGTGCACGGTGGCGAGCCGATCACCCGCGCGGACCAGATCCCGGTGGAGGTCGCCCGCATGAGCCGGCGGGCCGCTGACCTGATGACCGTTCACGTGTGCTCCTCGGTGCCGATGGGAGAGGACCGGGAGATCTGCGCGGTCGACAGTTTCGGGGCCAGTCACGAGGTCGCCGGCCTGGTGGTCAACGACGCATCCATCGTCAACGGGGCACCCGGGATCAACCCGCAGGGCACGGTCATGGCCCTGGCCATCCGCAACGCCGAGCACTTCCTCACCCAACGGGGTGTGCGGCCGGCTCCCAGGGAGTTCTCATGACGCTGGTCGTCACCGGGGCAGCTGGGTGGTTCGGTCGCGCCTTCCTGGAGGTGCTGGGGAAGAAGCAGGTGCGGGACGTGCGGGTCCTGGTGCATTCGCCCCGCGAGATCCCGGAGGTGGCCGAGGCCCTGCCGGCGGCGCGGGTCTACGTGGGCGATGTGATGCAGCGGCGGGACATGGCCGACCTGTTCGACGGCGCGGACGGCTGCGAGGTCGTGCACGCCGCCGGGGTCATCCATCCGCTGCGCGTGGCGGATTTTGAGCGGGTGAACACCGTGGGCACCCGCACCGTCGTGGCCGCCGCCCTGAACGCCGGCGTGCGCCGATTCGTGCATATCTCCAGCAACTCCGCCATCGGCACCAACCCCGGTCCGGACGAGGCCTTCCGGGACAACGAGCCATACCACCCCTACCTGGGTTACGGCCGCTCCAAGATGCTCGCCGAAGTCGAGGTCGCCGAGGCGCTGGGGGCGGCCGGAGTCCCCGCCGTGATTCTGCGGCCGCCCTGGTTCTACGGCCGCTTCCAGCCCGCGCGGCAGGCGAGGTTCCTGAAGACCGTGCGGTCAGGGCGCTTCCCGCTCATCGGGGGCGGGGGCAACCGCCGCTCCATGGTGGATGTCGACCGTTTGGCGGGCGCCGCCTGGCAGGCGCTGCGGGTGGGCACCGCCGGCATCCGGCCCTACTGGATCGCCGACGCCCGTCCCTACGCCATGACCGAGGTCCTCGATGCGGTGCGCGAGGCCGCCCGTCTCGAGGGATTGCCGGTCAAGCCGGGGGTGGTGCGGTTGCCGGCATTCGCCGGTCCCGTGGCCTACCGGGTGGACGCGCTGCTGCAGCGCTACGGCCGCTACCAGCAGGAGGTCCACGTGGCCGGTGAGCTGGACAAGACCATCGCGTGCCGGGTCGATGGTGCCGTCCGGGACCTCGGCTACGAACCCGCCACCGACCTGGTGGACGGTATGCGTCGCAGTATCCGCTGGGGGCTGGCCAACGGGCAGGACCTCTGATGCGCGCGGTCGTCACCGGGGGTTCGGGCTACTTCGGCAATGTGGTGTGCCAGATGCTGGTCGAGGGCGGGCATGACGTCGTCAACCTCGACGTCAGCGCCGTGGACCTGCCGGGCGTCGAGATGGCGGTGTGCGACATCCGCGACCGGCACGGGGTGCGCGAGGTCTTCACCGGGGCCGACGTCGTGTTCCACAACGTGGCGCAGGTCCCGCTGGCCCGGGACCGTGAGTTGTTCGACTCGGTCAACCGGGAGGGCACGGCGGCCATGCTCTGGGCTGCGGAGCGCGCCGGTGTGACCAAGGTGGTGTGTACGTCGTCGTCGGCGGTGTTCGGGATTCCGCAGTCCAACCCCGTGACCGAGCACACCGCGCCGCACCCGCTCGAGGCGTACGGCCGGGCCAAACTCGACGGCGAGCTGCTGTGCGCGGCGGCGGTCACGCGCGGTCTGGATGTGACGGTCGTCCGGCCACGCACCATCGTCGGGCACGGCCGGCTCGGTATCTTCGCGATCCTGTTCGACTGGGTGGCCGACGGGGTCGATGTGTTCGTCTTCGATGGTGGGGACAACCGCTACCAGTTCGTGCACGCAGCGGACCTGGCGCGGGCGTGCCTGCTGGCCGGGCAGCGGGCCGGGCCGGCGACCTACAACATCGGGGCTCAGCATTTCGGCACGATGCGCGAGACCCTGCAGGCGCTGTGCGACCACGCCGGCACCGGCGCGCGAGTACGGTCACTGCCCAGCCGGGTGGCGGCGCCGGCGATGAAACTGGTCTCGAAGTCCGGACTGGCACCGTTCGCCGACTACCACTGGCTCATGTACGCCCGCGAATTGTGGTTCGACACCACGGCCGCCGAGCGGGACCTGGGCTGGCAGGCCCAGTACTCGAACGCGGACATGATCTGCGAGGCGTACGACTGGTTCGTGGCCAACCGTGCCACGGGTCTGGCCGGTCCCAGCCACCACCGCTCAGCGGTGAAGCAGGGGGTGCTCGTTGTGGGGAAGTGGGGACTGCGGCGGTTGCCGGGGTGAATCGTGGCCGCGACGAGGCACCTTCCCTAGAAGAACACCCACTTCTTGTAGGCGAAGAAGCGTCCGACCGTCGCGATCGCCGTGGCTACGGCCTTGACGACGTTGAGCCACAGGGCGCCCGGTTCCCACAGGACCTCCGCGGCGACGACCAAGGCCTCGATGAACACGACTGCCAGTACGTTGATCCCCGCGAACGCCGAGTACGCGTGTGCCAGGGACTTGATCTCCCGGTGCGCGAACGTCCACTTGTAGTTGCCGACGAAGGCGAAAGTCATGGACACGAACAGGGCCACGGCGTTGGCGGCCCACACCGCCCAGCCGGCCCACAGCAGGCCGTTGAAGAGGGCGAAGTCGAGCACCACCGCCGCCACGCCCACGACGAGGAAACCGCCGACCTCCTTGCGGTGGGTGACTGCCCGGGTCTGTGTCGCCATCGCAGCCGAGGCTAGCCGACGGTTCCCGCGAAGCGACCCCCGGCCAGGAGGACGGCCCGTTGCAGGGGCAGGCGACCGGCCCGGACTTCGCGCGTGACCAGGGGACCCCACCGTCCCTCGGCCAGGGTCTGCAGATCGTGGTCCGCCGGCCCGGGAAGTTCGAGCAGGCGCCGTGCAGCGTGCTGTACCCAGCCACTTCGTGCCCGCAACTCCCGGATCGGGCCGACTGCCTTCATCCGTCGGAGGTATTGCCGGGCACCGGCGGTGGACAAGCGCCGCAGGCCGTCCCCGGTGACCTGTCCTGCGTGCTGCGTGTAGTCGACCAGCGGATCGTCGAGGTAGTGGATCGGGCCGATCCGGGCCGCCACCGCAGCCAGCCACTGGTCGTGCCATCCCCGCAGTCCGGGTGCTGGGAACGGCAGACCGGCGGCCCGCACCTCCGGCGAGATCGCCATCGCCGCCCCGGAGACCGAGTTCATCAACAACAGGCCGGCAGGTGTGAGTTGGTCGCCGGTGGGGGGGTGTGCCAGAAACCGGTCACGGACCACTGACCCCCGCTCGTCGACGACCCGCATGGCGCTGAAGACCGCTGGGGACGGGTCGGCGAGCATCCGCGCCACCTTGTCCGGGTGCCAGCAGTCGTCCTGGTCGCAGAGGAACACGGGGACGTCATCGCTGCAGGATCGCAGCAGGTACTCGAAGGCGAGGTAGGCGCCGAGATGTGTCTGCGCCGGTAGGAGCCGGAAGCGCGGATCGGTGAGCGCGGACGTCACGTGGCTGCGGTCGGTGGAGGCGTCATCGAGGACCAGGCAGACCCAGTCCCGCTCGGTCTGGGCCGTGATCGACGATATCTGCCGGCGCAGCAGGTCAGGCCGCGGATTGTGGGTGGCCATGACGATGAGCGCCTTCACGCAGTCAGGGTAACGAGGCCTGCGCGAACCGTGGCCGGGAGTGGGACGGGCGGTAGGGTGGCCGCATGTGGACAGTGGCCGGAGAGGGTCCCGCGCCGGACCTGCCGACCGGGTGGGACAGCCACCGCCGATTCATCGCAGACCTGTTGTCCGTCCGCCGTCCGGATGTGGCGGTGGACCTCACCGGAGGTGCCGGTGCCGCGATCATCCGGGAGGTGGCGCCGTTCGTCCAGTTCACGGCGGCAGGGCAGGCACCGGCGGATCTGGTCCTCGCCGAGCAGACCTGGTCGGGCGAGGTCCAGGTGTCGCAGGACGCACTCGTGCTCGTGGACAGCTGGCGGGCCGATCAGGCCTGCGAGGTCCCGGTCGCGATCCTCGCCTCCGGCTTGGCGGTCGTGCTGCCTGCCGGGGACCAGGCCTGGCACTGGCTGCTGACCGATGCCTTCCGGGAGTGGTCGGCTGCGTACCTGCGCCCCGCGGAGGCCACCACCGGGGAGGTCCTGCAGTTGCGCGAGGCGCTGGTGATCCAGGAGGCCCGGATCACCGCATTGGAGAGGGATGTGCTTCTGGCTCGGGACCGGGTTCAGGAACTCCTGCCTCTGGAGGTGTCGCCCAAGGCGCAAGCCAGGGCCCTGTCCCGGACCGTGCCGGTATCGCTGCGCAAACGACTGCGCCGCCGCCGGCCTGGCAGTGGATCCGCGGCCAAGCAGCCCACAGTGGATCTGCGGCCGCTGAAGCGGGTCTCGTTGGCGAACCTGCTGCGCACGCAGGTCGACCCGGAGTACACCGGATGCTCGTGGGAGCAGTACGCGGCTGGCGGCCTGCGCACCGGCGACCCTGCGAATCCGTCCCATGCGAAGCGGCTCGCGGCTTCGGCGGATGCCCTGCCACGATCTGCGGACCCGGCCGACCAGCGGTGCACACTGCTGATGCCGGGGGGCGACCGCGTCACGGGATCGCTGGCTGAGCTCATCGATCGGGCCGACCCCAAGTTGGTGTCCGTCGACGTGTGGGACACACTCATCGTCCGGGACCGTCCGGCGGATGCAGCGAAACTGGCCACCGCCCGCCGCATGGTCCTCAACCCGGCCATCGGGGGCACACCGCAGGGCGCCGATGCCTTCGAGGCGATGGCGCGCAGAGTGGCTGTGGAAGCGCAGTTGGCGGCGTCGGATCCGGCGCAGGAGTACGAGTTGTCGGACGTGCTGCGCGAGACTCTTCGCCAGATGGCGGACCTGCCGGAGGGCGGCCGGGGAGCTGGTCGCACAACTTGTCGAGGCGGAGATCTCCGACGAGATCGCCTGGAGCAGGCCACGCCCCGACGTCGAGTCCGTCGTCGGCTGGGGGGAGATCGCGGTGGCCTCCGATTTCTACATGCGCGCCGACGCCCTGCGGAGGGTGATCCTTGGGGTCTGCCCACCGTGGCAGGACGTCCCGGTGTTCGTGTCGGTGGACGAAGGGTGCTCGAAACGCCTGGACGGCGGCCTGCTGGAACTCATCCGGGCCAGATCTGGTGTCCAGCCCGCGGCCCACCTGCACGTGGGGGACAACCCACACTCCGACGTCGCTGTCCAGGTCGCCGCGGGCGGTATGGCCGTCCAGGTGCACCGGCCCGCCGGCTTCCCCGGACCCGGCGAGTTCGGCCGCGCCGACATCGCACTTTGCAGCGCCAGGCTGCGCGAGCAGTTGGCGGGCATCGCGGTTCGGGACGCTGAGTTCGCCGCGCACGAGCGAGCCGGGATCATGACCGCGCCGCTGGCCGTGGTCCACGTCGCCCGCGCGATCGAGCAGGCCTACGCACTGGGTCTGGATCGTGTCCACTACGTCAGCCGGGAGGGGCTGTTCAGCAGCGCGGTGCACGAGTCGATCGAGCCGCTCCTGCGTCCACCGGGTGTGCGTCCCGTGATGGCCGTGCACCTGGCCCTGAGCCGGCGTGCGACGTTCGGGGCGTCGCTCACCGCCCCCTTCCGGATGTCGCTGCAGCGCATGTGGTCGATGTATGCCAGGCAGTCCGTGCGCGCGATGCTGGTCAGCATCGGATTGGATCCCGAGCAGTTCGCCGACGACGTCGCCGCGGCGGGTCTGACGCTGGACGAGGTGGTCGTCGATGCGCGCCGGGACCCGCGGATCGAGCGACTGCTCGCCGACCCGGCGGTGGAGGCCCGGATCGAGGCTCACGTGCGTACGGCGCGGTCCCTGCTGCGTCGCTACGTCCTGTCCCGCACGACCTTGGAGCAGCCGTTCCTCATGGCTGACATCGGGTGGCGCGGCACGATCCAGGACAATCTAGTGCGTGCATTGGGGATCCGGGAGTCGATTGGCGTCTACCTGGGTCTGTTCCCGTTCCTCAACGCCCAGCCCCCAGGTGCTCGCAAGATCGCAGCCGCCTTCGACGCCAACCAGGGCGAGGCCTTCTCGTTCGCCGACCCGCCCGGAGTCCTGGAGCGGCCGTGGACACCTGATGTGCCCTCGACGGTGGGCTTCGAGGAGGCCGACGGGCAGGTGGTCCCGCAACATGACAAGGAGCCAGGTCATGTCAGCCCCGGGATCGCCGCTTACCAGCGCGGGGCCCTCGCGGCGGCCCCCGTTGTGGCGAATTGGATGGCCGGCTTCGGATTCACCGCTGACGCCCTGCACGAGCAGGCCGGGCACTGGGCCCGCGATGTCTGGGAGGGACCCCCGGAGGGCCTGGCGGACATCTGGTTCGCCAGCGACCACGACGACTCCTTCGGTGCGTTGAACGTCACGAGTTTCGGCAAGAACGCCCCCCGGGCCGCAGTGGCTGCAGGGGTCGCTGTACGACCACGTCAGGCGCGGTGCGCAGGAATCCGGCTGGGCGTCCGGCTACCTCGCGTGGCGTCCGGTCAGTTCCCTGATCGAGCTGGCCGGCCGGTGACGATGGACCGGCCGTTCAACCCCTGGCTGTACGAGTTCTACTCCCGCTTCAGTCCCGACATCGCCTCAACGCAGGGACTGCGGATCGTGTTCCTCATCGGATCGGCGGATATCAGCGGGGGGACCTACGTCATCTTCGAGCACGCGCTGCGCGCCCAGGCCGCGGGGGCGCAGGTCGTCGTGGTCCCGATGTTCGACATGGGCGGGGTCGCCCGCGACTGGCATCCGGCGCTGGACCGGTTGGAGTTCAGCGACATGGCCGGCATCGCGGACCGGGACTTCGACGTTGCGGTGGCTACATGGTGGCCGACGGTCTTCGAACTGCCCAACGTCCGCTTCCGGCACGCCGTGTACTTCGTGCAGAGCGCGGAGAGCCGTTTCTACGCGATCGGGCCGGACCGGGACTCATCGGCGCTGGCTGAACTGACGTACACGGTGGGCCTGCCGGTCATCACCATCGCCACCTGGCTGCAGGTGCACCTGGCCTACCAGCACGACTCGTTCTCGTTCTTGTGCCGCAACGGCATCGACAAAGACCGCTACTGTCCCGCGGGTGACACGCTGGCCCCACCCACCACCGAGGGGCTCAGGGTGCTGGTCGAGGGATCCGACGCGGCGATGAAGGGCGTGCCGGAGGCGGTGGCGGCGGCACGCGGCGGAGGGGCCGACGAGGTGTGGCTCCTGACGCCCTCGGCCATGGTGGATCATCCGGGTGTCGACCGGGTGATCGCGCGCATCCCTGCGGCGCAGACCCCGGCGGTCTACCGATCCTGCGACGTGCTCATCAAGCTGAGCCAGGTCGAGGGGATGTACGGTCCGCCCCTGGAGATGTTCCACTGCGGGGGAACGGTGATCAGTAACGACGTCACCGGGCACGACGAGTACGTGCGGGATGGCTTCAACGGCATGGTGGTGCCCACGGGGGACACCGCCGCGGCTGCGGCCGCAGTCGCCCGGCTGCGGGGCGACCGGGCGCTGCTGGCAACGTTGCGGACCAATGCGCTGCAGACGGCGGAAGGGTGGCGGGACTGGGACGCTGCCGGGGAGGAGTTCCTGCGGATCGTCACGGCGATCGCCAAGCAACGACCACCGGACCGGGTGTCCTTGCTCAGTCGCATCGCCGGGCTGCAGTCGCTGTACCGCAGGATGCTCGACGGCCGCTGAAGCGTCAGCCCGGCCGCCGCCGGAGGACGTGCGCGGCTTTGCGCGCCGCTCGGTACACAGCGCGGCTCTGAATAGCCTCCAGCTGTGCCTGCGCTTGTCGGCGGTCGGCTTCGCAGGCGTGTAGCCGGTCTGCGAGAGCGGTCACCTCGCGGGTGCGCTCGTCGAGTTCAGACGTGAGTCCGGCGAGTTGCTGCTGTCCTTGCCTCATCGCCACGGCCGTTTCCGTGTAGTACTCCCGAAGCCGCAGTACCTCCTCGGCGACCAGGTGCATCGCCTGGTCCAGCTCCTCGCGCGGACAGTCGTAGACCACCTCGTCCAGGATCATCCGGCGCACCTGCGGGTCGGCGTGGGCGAGCACGTCATTGGTGATGAAGCCGGCCAGGGTACGTGCGACGAGGTCGTCGCGCCCGGACCTGCGCAGGAAGGGCAGCAGCGTACGACGAGCGATCTGACCGTACTGCTCAACCGTGGCCAGGGGCCGGCTGCCAGTGAGGTTCGCCCCGTGGCGCCGCCACTCGAACAGGACCTCAGGGAGCACGTCGAAGTGCTCACCGGCAGCCAGTGCCCGGATCCAGAGATCCCAGTCGAGGATCGTGTCGAGGTCCCCGTACCCACCGACGTCGAGCAGAGAACTGCGCCGGATGAACGCACAACCGACCAGGTGGTTGGTCCAGATCCAGGCCTCCGGGTCGTTCAGGTCCCGTGTGGTGTTGACCCATTCCGCGGTGACCTGGTCTGCGAGCAGGTCACCGTCGGCGTCAATCGTGCGCAGATGCACCCCGAGGACCCCGATCGCGGGGTGGCTGCGCAGCCTGGCAGACACCGCAGCCAGCGCTTCGGGCAGGAAGCGGTCGTCGGCGTTCAGGTTCGTCACCCAGGTCCCGTTCGCCCTTTCCAGGGCGACGGCCAGTGTGTGTGGCAGTGGCATCCGTTCGGTGCGGACTGCGATCAGCCGAGGATCGTCGTAGGCGGAGACGACATCCCACGTGTTGTCATCTGAGCCGGACTCCACGACGATCAGTTCGAAGTCCGCGTGGGTCTGCGCCAGGACGCTGTCGATCGCCTGGCCCACGAACCGCCCGTAGTTGTAGGCGGGCATCAGGATGCTGAACTCAGGCACCTGGCAGCCGCCGGATCCCGGGGCACGACCGGGGGCCATCATCGAGCAGCGCGGCTCGGTCCGGGCGGGGGCTCACGGCAGCGTCACCTGCATGGTCTGTCCGGAGGTCGCGGACTCCAGCACAGCCTGTGCCACCCGCACCGTGCGGGTTCCGGCAGCGAAGTGGATGATGTCGTCGCTCTTGCCCAGGACGGCGTCGCGGAAACGCTCGTGCTCCATAGCCAGCGGCTCGGGCTTCGCGAAGGCGTAACGTGTCATGTTGCCCTCGCTGACGCCGCGGAAGCTCTCAAGCATCGGCCAGCCGAGTGGCACCACACCGTTCTCGAAGAACGTGAGATCGGCGGTCAGCGTGTCGGCCACCAGCGCACCGCGCTCCCCGGTGATGACTGTGACCCGCTCCTTCATGGGGGACAGCCAGTTCACCAGATGGTTCGTGACGATCCCGCCGGACAGCGTCCCGGTGATGGCGACCAGGTCCTCATGCCGGCGCCCGCTGCGGTGCGCGGTCCGCGCCGAGACGGCGGTGTACTCGCTGCGGGTGACCCACGCGGTCAGGTCGATGTCGTGGGTGGCCAGATCGAGGATGACACCGACGTCACCGATGCGAGCCGGAAAAGGCCCCTGCCGCCGGGTCGCGACCTGGTGGATCTCCCCGAGTTGACCGCCCTCGATACGGTCGCGGGCCTGTTGCAGCGCGGGGTTGTAGCGCTCGATGTGGCCCACAGCCCCCACCAGCCCCCGGCTCTGGAAGGCCTGCGTCAGTTCCCCGGCCTCAGCGGCGTCGAGGGTCAGGGGCTTCTCGATGAGCACGTGCACACCGGCGTGAGCCATGCGCAGTCCGATGGGGAGGTGGGTCACGGTGGGAGTGGCCACGACGACGTAGTCGACACCCAGGTCGAGCAGCGCGTCGAGATCGGGGAGTACCGGTCTGCCCTGACTGCGCAGTCCCTGCTCCGCGACGGGGTCGACGACGCCCACGAAATGGACGTCCGGCAACTGCGCCAGTACCCGGGCGTGGTTGACCCCCATCGAGCCGAGTCCGACGAGTCCGGCACGCAACATCAGGCACCTGCCTCGGCGACGCTGTTCACCGCGATGACGATGGTCTCCAGATCCTGCTGCCGCAGGGCGGGGTGCACAGGCAGGGAGATCACCTCGGAGGCGGCACGCCGGGTCTGGGGCAGATCCACGTCCTGATCGAACGACGGCAGGGCGTGCACCGGCACCGGGTAGTAGACACCGCTGCCCACGCCGCGTTCGGCCAGACGTTGCACGAACGCGTCCCGTTCGTTGGCTGCGACCCGGATCGTGTACTGGTGGAAGACGTGCTCCGCGCGGTCGTCGACGTGGGGGGTGATGACGCCGGTGAGGTTGTCGGTGAGGAACCGCGCGTTCTGCTGTCGCTGCTCGGTCCACTTCGGCAGCTTCCGCAGTTGCACGCGACCGATGGCCGCGTGGATGTCCGACATACGGGTGTTGAAGCCGACGATCTCGTTGTGGTAGCGCTTCTCCATGCCCTGGTTGCGCAGCAGTTGCACGGTGCGCGCGACGTCGGCGGAACTCGTGGTCACCATGCCGCCCTCGCCGGAGGTCATGTTCTTCGTGGGGTAGAAGCTGAAGGCTGCCGCGTCGCCCAGCGCCCCGACCGGATGATCGCTCCACCGCGCGGCATGTGCCTGCGCTGCGTCCTCCAGCACGAGGAGATCCTTGCGTCGCGCCAGGTCCGCGATCCGGTCCATGTCTGCGGGGTGTCCGTACAGGTGGACGGGCATGATCGCCCGCGTGCGCTCGGTCACGGCGGCTTCAGCGGCGGCGGGATCCAGGCAGAAGGTGTGCAGATCGATGTCCGCGAACACCGGCGTGGCACCGGCCAGGCGCACGGCGTTGGCCGTGGCGGCGAACGTGAAGCTGGGAACGATGACCTCGTCGCCGGAGCCGATGCCCAGGGCCAGCAGGGCCATGTGCAACGCGGACGTGCCGGAGTTCACCGCAACGCAGTGGGACCGGTCCACAAGTGCGCTGAACTCCTCTTCGAAGGCCGCCACCTGGGGTCCTTGAGCCAGTCCGCCGGACGCGATCACGGCATCGACGGCTCTGCGTTCCTCCTCCCCGAGGATCGGCTTGGCTGCGGGGATCATGGGTCCTCCTCGAGGGTCTCGCCGCTCTGGCGGTACATGGCCCCGGTGGCCGGACATCGCCAGCGGTCCCCCTCCAGAGGTTGCAGCGGGACACCGGCGCGGCCCACCCAGCCGATCCGCTTCGCGGGCGAGCCGGCCACCAGCGCGAAGGCCGGTACGTCGTGGATGACCGTGGAGCCGGCGGCGACCAGCGCCCAGTCTCCGACTGTCACCGGCGCCACGCACACGCTCCGGGCGCCGATGGATGCGCCGTCCCCGATGCTCACGCCGACGGGTTCCCAGTCGTCGGCGCCGCGCAGGGTGCCGTCCGGGGCTACGGCCCGGGGGTAGCGGTCGTTGGTGAGCACCACGGCCGGTCCGATGAACACTCCGTCGCCGAGTCGGGCCGGGTCGTACACCAGCGCGTAGTTCTGGACCTTGCAGTTCTCGCCCATCCGCACGCCGGGGCCGATGTAGGCGCCGCGGCCGATGACGCAGTGCGCGCCCAGCACGGCACCCTCGCGGACCTGTGCGTGGTGCCAGACCCGGGTGCCCTCACCGATCCGCGCGCGCGGATCGACGTCGCTCGCGATCTCCATCGATGGTCGCCTCCCCGCACGAGTCTCCCAGACCGGCGCCGGATTCAGTCCGGCGACTCCATGATGTCGAGCACGAAGGCCTGCACGAGCAGGATGAACCCGCACATGAACGGGATCAGGCTCAGGACGGTGGTACCCGCTGTGGGGCTGTTGCCCTGGAACGCCTCGTAGGTGGCCCAGAGGCCGACTCCGGTGCCGACGAACAGGCACAGCAGTCCTGTGAACAGCAGCAGGGCGATCGGGGAGAAGGACCAGAAGACGTACTTGTACCAGATCCGCCGCCAGAAGCCGGTGAACAGCGACCAGGACAGCCGCGGCACGACCGTGCGCAACTTGATCGTCGACTCCTCGAGCCCGTAGCGCGCGGGGATCGGTACGTCGATGGCGCGGACGTTGGCGATGTTCAGCCAGATGAGCAGGTCGTTCTCGAATTCGTACCGTTTGGAGACCTTGTCCAGCGGGACGAGTTCGAGGGCCTCCCGGGTGACTGCTGTGTACCCGTTCTGGGGATCCACGAGGTGCCAGTAGCCGGATGCCGCTTTGTTGAGGAAGGTGAGGATCATGCTGCCCACGACCCGGTGCCGCGGCATACCGGCCAGGCTGGAGGTCGAGAAGAACCGATTGCCCTTCGCGAAGCCGTAGTGATCCTCGGTCAGCGGCCGGAGCAACTTGGGCAGGGCCTCAGGGTCCATTTGGTCGTCCCCGGCCATCACCACCATGATCTCGGCTCCGAGCTCCATGGCGACCCGGTGCCCATGGACGATCGAAGCCCCGACGCCCTGGTTCTCGTCCAGGTGCTCCACCCGCACCCGGGCGTCGTCGACACCACGGGCGGCCGCAAGGGTCCCATCCGTGCTGCAGTCGTCCACGACGATCACGTGGTCCACGTAGTCGGGGACCCCCTGGATCGTCGTGGAGATCAGTCGTTCCTCGTTGTACGCGGGGACGACCACCGCCACCTGGCGCTCATCGAACACGGTTCATATCTAGCAGAGTCGGATCCCGGCCCGGCGTCACGGCTGTGTCGACGCGACGATGAGAGGCAGCGCTTCGGCGAGCGCCTCGTCCCACGGGCGCATGGTGGGCAGACCCTGTTCACCCCAGCGCGCGTGTCCCAGGGCGCTGTACGCGGGTCGCGGGGCCGGTCTCGGGAACCGGTCGGTGGTCGTGGGCAGGACCCGTGCCGGGTCCGCGCCGATCAAGTCGAAGATGCGCCGGGTGAGGCCGAACCAACTGGTCTGCCCGGCGTTCGTCGCGTGGTAGACGCCCGGCGCCGCGGCGGAGTCCCCCAGCGCGATGACCTGTGCGGCGAGGTCCCGGCTCCAGGTGGGCTGACCGATCTGGTCATCGACCACCGACACCGTCGGCTGGGTCCGCTCGAGGGCGAGCATCGACTTGACGAAGTTCTTCCCGGTCGCGCCGTAGAGCCACGCGGTCCGCACTACGTAGGAGTCCGGGTGGCGCAGGACCGCCTGCTCACCGTGCAGTTTGGTCAGCCCGTAGACCGACCTGGGGGACGGCTCGGCGTCCTCCGGGTAGGGGGCGTCGGCCCTGCCGTCGAAGACGTAGTCCGTCGACACCTGGATCACCCGGGCACGCGCAGCGGCAACGGCCACGTTCGCGGCGCCGAGCCCGTTGACGGCCTCCGCGGTCTGCGGATCGGTCTCAGCGGCGTCGACGGCGGTGTACGCCGCGCAGTTGACCACCACGGCCGGTTCCACAGAGTCGACAACGGCGCGCACGGAGCCCGGATCCGTGATGTCGATCTCCGGCAGGTCGACGCCCACTGCGCGGTGACCGAGCAGTGCCGTGAGGTCGGTACCGAGTTGGCCTCGTGCCCCGATGACCAGCCAGGTCACGAGGTCCCCTTCAGCGGTCGCCACCACTTCTCGTTGGTGCGGTACCAGTTGATGGTGTCTGCGAGTCCGGTGGCGAAGTCCACCTGCGGCTGGTAGCCCAGCTCCGTGCTGATCTTGTCGATGGCCACTGAGTAGCGCCGGTCGTGGCCCTTGCGATCGGCCACTGGCTGGACCATCTGCTCGCCGGCGCCCATGGCCTCCAGCAGGCGGTCGGTCAACTCCCGGTTCGTCAGTTCGGTGCCGCCACCGATGTTGTAGACCTCTCCGGCGCGCCCGCCGTCCAGGACCAACTGGATGCCGCGGCAGTGGTCGTCGACGTGCAGCCAGTCCCGGACGTTGAGCCCGTCGCCGTAGAGGGGCACCGGCCGGTCGTCCATGAGGTTGGTCACGAACAGCGGGATCACTTTCTCCGGAAACTGGTAAGGCCCGTAGTTGTTGGAGCACCTGGTGATGACCACGTCGAGGCCGAAGGTGCGGTGGTAGGCCCGGACCAACAGGTCGGAGCTGGCTTTGGAGGCCGAGTACGGCGAGTTCGGGAGCCAGCGCGAAGTCCTCGGACCAGGAGCCCTCGTCGATCGAGCCGTAGACCTCGTCGGTGGACACGTGGAGGAAGCGGGACACGCCCGCGTCCAGGGCGGCCTGCAGGAGTCGCTGGGTGCCGAGCACGTTGGTGAGCACGAAGTCCGACGCGCCGGTGATGGACCGGTCGACGTGCGACTCGGCGGCGAAGTGGACGACCGCATCATGTCCCGGCAGGAGTTCGGCCAGCATCGAACCGTCACAGATGTCGCCCTCGACGAAGGTGAACCGGGGGCTGTCCGACACCGGGTCGAGGTTGGCCCGCACGCCCGCATACGTGAGTTTGTCCAGGACGGTGATGTTGGTTGAGCTGTGGCCGGGGTAGGCGCCGGTGAGCATGCGGCGCACGAAGTTCGACCCGATGAAGCCCGCAGCTCCGGTCACGAGGAGGTTCACGTCAGCAGTATCCTTCGTCGGCGTCAGACACGGTCATCGAGGCGTTTGTCGCTGGACTGGTGCCGGAATCCGGGCACGGCGGTATGCATGCGGGCGGCGATGTCCTCGATCGTGACCGGCCGGGCGGGATCCGCCACGAGGCCCTCGACCCACCCGGCGAAGTCGAGCGCGGCGGCGGCGTCGGTGACCGAGTGGACCACGCCGAGCGCCGGCAGCCACGGTGCCCGCCGTTCCTCAGCGCCCACGAACTTCTCGGCCTGCTTCTCCCCGGAGGTGTCGCGCGGGGTGACCAGGACGGGGTACGCATCGGCTGAGACCTCGGCGCGGTGCAGTTCGGCCTCGTCGGTGAACAGCACCGGCTCCACACCCACTTCGGCGAGCACCCGGTGCAGCGCAGCGGCGAGCTCCGAGATGCCGGTGGCAGTTTCGTCCGGCACGACGATGCCTCCCGCGGGCGCCGTTGCGGCGATAGCGCACAACTGCCCCGCCTCCTGCGGGGAGACGAAGAAGCGCCAGGTGTCGGCGGGGACCGCCAAGGGCTGGCCCTGCCGCAGTCGGATGAGCCAGGACTCCAGTAACGACCCGGTCGAGAAGGCCACGTTCGCGAAGCGTGTGGTCGTCGCCGAGGGGTTGATGCCCAGCGCCCCCATCTCCATGAGCCGCTTGCTGGCACCCATGAAACTGGAGGGGTCCGCGGCCTTGTCGGTCGACACGACGAACACGTTCGCGGCCGGGTCGCGATCCTTCAGGGCGCGGGTGACGCGCAGCGTGCCGTTGACGTTCACGTGCAGCATGCGCAGCAGCGACACCGCGTCGCGCTCGGTCCGCACGTGCTTGGCCGCGGCGAACTGCAGGCAGGTGTCCACGGCCGGCACCGAATCCAGCAGCCTGTCGGACAAGGCGGTGGTGATGTCCACGAGCCGGGGCTCGACGCGGGTGCTCGTGGGCACGAGGTCTTCGGTCCGCAGGGTGCGGATCAGTTCGGCCAGCCGGTTCTCGTCCATGTCGACCAGGACGAGGGTGGCCGGCTGCAGGGACAGCAGCACCCGCAGGGTCGCGGTGGCGATGAACCCGCCGGCACCGGTGACCAGCACCGTCCGGCCGCTGATCCGTTCCTGCAGCGCCGGCCACTGCTGGACCAGCGCGTCCTGGAAGATGGACTGCTCGCGACCGGTGACGGCCGCGGCCATCCGGTCGACGTCGTCGATGGAGCGCTTCACTCCTCTAGCGTGGCCCATGGGGGGAGAACCCGCGTCAGCCGAGGTCACTTCGGCCTGCCGTGGCTACGCTCGGGATATCGGTGGACGGAGGACCATGGCGGCGCGCAGTGCGTTCATACTGGCCGGTGGGGTGGGGGCCCGGCTGCGGCCACAGACCTGGGTGCTGCCCAAACCCCTGCTGCCCCTGGGCCAGCAGACCATCCTCGAGCGGCTGCTCGAGGGCGTCACGCAGGCGGGGATCGAGCAGGTCACGATCAGTCTCGGCTACCTGGGCCACCTGGTGGAGGCGGTCATCGGTGACGGCCGCCGGTTCGGCCTGGCGATCGACTACACCCGCGAGCCGGAGCCACTGGGTACAGCGGGTGCGCTGAATCTGCTGGACGGGGTGGATGCGGAGCAGACCCTCCTGGTCCTCAACGGGGACACGCTGACGACCCTGGATCTGGCGGCCACGATGGCCGCGTTCGAAGCCGGGGATGCGCTCGCGGCGATGGTGTGTGTCGAGCGGGATGTGGTCATCGACTTCGGGGTGGTGGATGTCGACGAGACTGGCAGGCTGCGCGGGATCGCGGAGAAGCCGCAACTGCACCACACGGTGAGCACCGGGATCAACCTGCTGCGGGGCCGGGCGCTGGAACACCTTCCGCAGGGACGGGTGGACATGCCCGACTTCCTCCTCAGTCTCGTGGCCGCCGGCGAGCTGGTCGATTGCATGGTGACGGACGCCCTGTGGATGGACTTGGGGCGCCCGGAGGACCTGGTGCGCGCCAACGAGATGATCGGCGAAGGCGAGGTCCTGTGACGGTCGTGGTCGTGGGGGCACGGGGCTGGCTCGGCTCGGCGATCTGCCGGGAACTGCCCGATGCCATACCCGTGCTGGCCGCCGGTGAGCTTGCCGGAGTCCTGCGGCGTGCGGGCCCACGCCCGGTCATCGTCAATGCGGCGGGAGTGAGGACCGGCTCCCTGCCGGAGTTGCGAGACGGCAACGTCGAACTCGTGAATCATCTGCTCGAGACCGCTGGCTGGCTCGTGCAACTCGGGTCTGCGGCCGAGTACGGGCTGGGAGTCCGCAGTCCCGTGACGGAGACGACTGCTTGTGCCCCTACCGCCGACTACGGTCGCACCAAGTTGGAGGCGACGCAGCTCGCGCTCGCAAGCCGGAACGCGACCGTGCTGCGGCTGTTCAACGTCGCGGACAGCCCGCCACAGCCCGGTAGCCCGCTGGCTGACATCCGTGCCCGGGTGCTCGCGGGGGTCAACAACGGCGTCGACGTGGAGGTCCTGAGCGCGGGCACCGTCCGGGACTATGTGGGCCGGGATTTCGTCGCCCGGAGCGTGGCACACGCCGTTGACAGCCGGCCTGCGGGCCTGTTCAACCTCGCCAGTGGGCTGCCTGTGAGCGTGCTGGACCTGGCCACGGCGGCGGTGTCCGCTCTCGGCTCGACGGTTGGGGTGAGAGACCTCGCACAGTTCCCTGCGACGCAGATGTGGTGCCGGCCGGACGCCTGGGAGGCGGTCAGTGGAATGCGGGAGCGGCTGGGTGCCGCGGCTGTCGCACGGCTGCTGGTCGGCGGGCTGTAAGCGGCGGGGCTGTCCCGCACCGGGACCGTCGATGGACTCGATGTCACGCGACTAGAATGGCGGCGATGAAGGGGATCGTGCTGGCCGGGGGGACCGGGTCCCGCCTGTGGCCGATCACCCGCGGTGTGAGCAAACAGTTGCTCCCGGTCTATGACAAGCCCATGATCCACTACCCGATCAGCACGCTCATGGCCGCCGGCCTGCGGGACATCCTGATCATCACCACTGCCGAGGACCGGCCGAACTTCGTGCGACTGCTGGGCGACGGTGCTGAGCTGGGGATGCGTTTCGAGTACGCGGTGCAGCCCCGCCCCGAGGGTCTCGCCCAGGCCTTTCTGCTGGGGGAGGAGTTCCTGGCCGGTGACGGTGCGGCGCTGATCCTGGGCGACAACATCTTCCACGGCCCGGGCCTGGGGACCCGGCTACGGGAACTGCGCCACATCGACGGCGGGCACATCTTCGCCTACCAAGTGTCGAATCCGAGTGCCTACGGCGTGGTGGAGTTCGACGACGACGGGCGGGCCGTGCGCCTGGAGGAGAAGCCCACCAGACCGCGCAGCCGGTTCGCCGTCCCTGGCCTGTACTTCTACGGGCCGGACGTGGTGGAGGTGGCCAGGCAGGTGACCCCCAGCGCGCGCGGCGAACTGGAGATCACCTCGCTCAACGCCATCTACCTGCAGCAGGGCCGCCTTACAGTCACCGCGCTGGCGAGGGGCACTGCGTGGCTGGACACGGGGTCCTTCGACTCGTTGGCGGATGCGGGGCTTTACGTGCGCGTCCTGGAGGAGCGGCAGGGGACGAGGGTGGGGTGCCTGGAGGAGTACGCCTGGCGGAACGGCTGGATCGACGACGAGCAGTTGCGCGACCTGGCTGAGCCCCTGCTGAAGAGCGGCTACGGCGAGTACCTGAACGGGCTCGTGGACGACGTCCGGTGAACGCCCCCCTGGTCATCGCTGTGTGCCCGGTCCTCGAGCCGCCGCAGACCACTGCTGCGGGGTTGCGCGGCCTGCGCGAACAGGTGGAGGGCCTGGTGGTCGTCGACGACGGTTCCTCCGTGCCTGTGGCGTACGAGGGCATCGACGTCGTGCGCCTGCCCGAGAACCGGGGCATCGCCGCGGCCCTCAACCAGGGGGTCAGAGCCGCCGTCGCGGCAGGTGCCACGCATGTGCTGACGGTGGATCAGGATTCATCCTTCCCTGACGACTACGTGCAGCAGTTGCTCGCCTGCGAACGCAGTGCCCAACGACAGGGTCTTAGACCGGGCGCGGTGGGTGCCGTGGAATTCTCCGGTCTGCACCACTCTGGGCACTTCTCCGATGGCGTCATGGTCGTCCAGGAGTCGATCCAGTCCGGGACCCTGTTCGCCGCGACCGCGCTGGCGGAGGTCGGAGGTTTCGACGAGCGCCTCGTGATCGATGCCGTGGACACCGACGTCTGCCTGCGCCTGCAATGCGCCGGCTGGGACGTCTGCGTGGCCCCGGTGGGGTTCGAGCACGCCCTCGGGGACGGCCATTTCGTGCGCTTTCTCGGCCGCCGGGTGTGGTCCAGCCGGCACGCCCCGCTGCGGCGCTACTACATCACACGCAACGGGATCGTCGTGCTGCGCCGGCACGCCCGGCGACATCCCCGGTGGGCGTTGGTGTACCTGCGCCGGTTGCTCGTGGCCACCTGGCTCAGTGTCCGGGAGGGGGGCCCGGAGGTGCGCGCCGCAGTCCGGGAGGGACTCGCCGACGGGTGGCGCCGGCGGCTCGGCAAGCGGCCGGCGGTCACGCGGCGGACGCCGACGAGGCAGCCCTAGAGCTGCGCGACCCGCTGGGTTACCGCCCGGTTCACGGCGGCCAGCATCGACTCGACACGGAACTGCTCGGGGAGTCGCTCCTGCTCGGCGATGTCCCGAACCGAGTTGACCAGCGCCCGATCTGTCAGCCGGGCTACCAGGCCGGTGATATCGGAGGCGTCGTACACGAACCCGTTGTGGTTGTCGCGGATCAGCTCGGTCATCCCGCCGACATCGCGGGTCGCCACCGGCACCCCGCATTGCAGGGCTTCCATCGCGCTGACCGCGATCCCCTCGGTGTCCGAGGTGTTCAGGAGCAGGTCGCAGCCGGCGATGAAGGTGCGGGCGTCGTCCACGAAGCCTGTGATGTGCAGATTCGGAACCGGGGACTCGAAGTCCTGGAAGCCACTGCCGGCCAGCACAAAGTCGATCTCCGGTGACGAGGCGGCGATGTCGGCGACCAGGTCGGGGCGCTTCTCCGGCGAGTTGCGGCCCAGCCAGCCGACCCGCAGGCGTGGCCCGGTGGGCCTTCGCCCGAGCTCGGACTCGGCCTCGGGCGGGGCCACGTACATCACATCGACGTCAGTGCCGATCTCGAAGTAGTCGTCCAGCAGGCTCTTCAGATGCTGGCTCGCGGCGAGCACCGTGTCGATGTGCTCGCGGTTGTCCAGCAGTTCGGCCAGGTGCCCGATGTGGTTGAACTGGATGTCCACGACGGGCCCGAATCCTCTGGTCCACGTCCGGATCTGGGCGAGGTGCTCGTAGGCCCACGGTGAACCCATGTTGACGATCGCCGGTTCCGGCACGCGGTACAACAGGGACTCGACGATCGCGGCAAAGTCCTCCGGCGGCGCCAGCCCCGGCAGGTGGTAGACGTAGGGAGTGATGTCGAGGAAGTCGTTGATCGCCGACAGGTGACCCACCGGAACGGGTTGCGTGGTCACCAGGATGATCGTCATGTGCTCGGACAGTGCGCTGAGTGTCGTGCGCAGGAAGCCGTCGGCCCCACCACCGTGCAGCACCCAGGGGGCGAACACCACCATGATGTTGGGGGCCTCGGCCGGTACATGGAACACCCGGGAGGCGAGGTCCGCGCTGATCGCCCCCGGCTCAGCGTCGATCGGCGCCGCCGGATGCGATATCCGCGGGTTGAGCTGCTTGATCCGCAGGACGAGTTCGTGCTTCTTCTGCCGGGCGCGGGCGTCACGGCCGGTCACCTCGGAGTGCCGGTAGACGAACAGGGCGTCGTCGAGGACCCAGCCCTGCAGGCCCGCAGCCGCACAGCGGCGCCAGAACTCCCAGTCCTCGTACCCTTCGGTCATCTCCGGGGACATGCCGCCGACCGCGTCCCAGGCGGATCGCCGGATGACCGAACTGATCGGTGCGGTGTTCTCGTACGCGATGCGTCGTTCCTCGAAGTGCGCCGGCAGCCAGTAGGGGTACGCCGTCTCCGACTCCACCTTGACCGACGGGATCACGATGTCCACCCCGGGGAAGCGCCGGAAGGTCAGAAGCGCCTTCTCCAGGTAGGTCGGACGCAGCGCGTCGTCGGGGTCGAGGAACATCAGGAACTCGCCGCGTGCCTCGCGGGCGACGGCATTGCGGGCCCCCACGACACCCTGGTTCGGTGCGCGCAGCATCCGCACGCGGGGGGAGTCGATCTCCTCGAGGACGGCCAGGGTCTCCGGGTCGGTGGTGCCGTCGTCCCAGATCAGCAGTTCCCAGTCCGGAAGCGTCTGGGCGAAGACCGAGGACACGGCCTCCCGCACGCAGGCACCGTTGTTGTGCACGGTCATCGCCACGGAGAAGGCGACCCGCTGTGGTTCGGGTGCCGGCTGCTCGGCGTGCCGGTTCCTGCGCGCCACCCGCTTGACCATCGTTGCGGCGCGGATCGCCTTACTCCCCAGCAGAGCCTCGTTGACGGCCCGCGCCGTGTCGAGTTCCTGCCGCAGGTGCGCGTTCTCACGTCTCAGGCCTTCGGTGTCGGCGTACGACGCGCGGGCCCGCCAGAACTCGCGGATGGCACGCTCTGCTTCCCTGGCGTCCGACAGTCGGTACGGCATGGTGCCGACCCTACCCACTCACGATGGCGACTGGACCTCGGTCGTCAGGGGCAGGTGGACCCACGCACCGCGCTGCAGGTAGGTACCCCCCACCTCGACGCCGGCCGGACGTACGGTGATCTCCGCGCACTCCGCCCAGGCATCCAGCACCGTCCCCTCGGACGTGATGCTGGAGTTCACGGCGTAGGTACCGCTCAGCAGGAGCAACTCGTCAGTGACGAAGTCCACGTATCCCCGCCCCGGGATCATGTGGAACTTGCCGCCGTTGACCGACGAGAGCATCAGCACCTCAGCGCCGATGCGGTTGCGCAGCGACACCGTGAACGCGGCGTCGGTGACCTCCGTGACGCACTCGTAGTGGATACGCAGGCGGGCGGGCTCTCCGCTGATGAGTACCGACGTCGACTCCCCGCCACCGTTGATCATCTCCAGGGCGAGGAACCGGATCTCGCCCGATCCACGGCGGCCCTCCGCGAGAGGCACTGCGTCGGGTGTCACAACGGCCGGTTGCACGGACTTCGCCGCCTCCCGGTTGTTGACCTCGTCGAGGTAGGCCTGCGTCACGGCCGGAGAGGGCCCCAGTGCCCGCGGGTTCCCGGCCTCGAGCCAAAGGGCTTCGTCACACAGATCGGTGATGCTGCTCAGCCCGTGGGAGACGATGATCAGGCTGGTGCCCGCCTTGCGCAGTCCGTGGAGGTAGTCGAAGCACTTGCGCTGGAACTCCTCATCCCCGACCGCGATGACCTCGTCGACGATCAGGATCTCCGGACGCACCATGACGGCAACGGCGAATCCCAGACGCACGTACATGCCGCTGGAGTAGTGCTTGACGGGCGCCTCGAGGAAGTCCCCGATGTCCGCGAACTCGATGATCTGGTCCATCAAGGAGTCGGTCTCCCGGCGGGTGAAGCCCAGGATCGTGGCGTTGAGCCGGATGTTCTCCCGCCCGGTCAGTTCGGGGTGGAAGCCGGCGCCGACTTCGAGCAGGGCCGACACGGAGCCGTTGACGCTGCACGTCGCCGGACGTCGGCCGGTAGATGCCCGCGAGGACCTTGAGGGCGGTGGACTTGCCGGATCCGTTGTGCCCGATGAGCCCGAGGGACGATCCGCGGGCCACGCTGAAACTGACGTCTTTCAGGGCCCAGAAGTACTCCGGGCCCCGGTCGGCCTTGCCGCGCACGAACCGTTCCTTGAAGGTGGTACGTCGTTCCCGGTGCACCCGGAAGCGCTTGGACAGCCCGACGGCTTCGACGGCGTCGCTCATCAGATGGCTTCGCTCACGTCTCGGCCGTAGCGGCGGTAGACGACGACGGCCAGCACCAGCGCGGCCACGGTCCAGGCCGCGGCGTACGCGACGGAACCCAGGTTGGGCATCTGCAGTCCGTAGACGAGGTCGCGGGTCATGTTCACGAAACTCGTCATGGGGTTGAGCAGGAACAGTTCGCGCAGGGGCAGGCCGTGCCACTGTTCGGGGATGAGGTCCAGCGGGTACATGATCGGGGTCAGGAAGAACCACATTTGCATGACGATCGCGAAGATCTGGCCGGTGTCGCGGAAGTGCACGTTCGCGACTGCCAGCAGGTAGCCAGGCTCATGGCGAACACGCCGAGCAGCAGCAGCACGAAGGGGTAGAGCAACCAGGTCCAGCCCACGTTGAGGAGGACCAGCATCACCAGCAGCATCACGCCGGCTTCGAGCAGCCGCTCGACACCGACGGACACGCCGGCGGAGACCACCGGTACGTAGGAGGGGATGTAGACCTTCTGCAACATCGCGCCCATGCCCACGATCGAACTCATCCCCGAACTCGAGATCTGGGAGAACACGTTCCAGGTGACCAGCCCGCAGAAGAACCAGGCGGCGAACACGGACTGACCGCTGCCCATGGGGGGTGCCTGCGCGCGGAAGATGACGGAGAACACGACGCTGTAGATCAGCACCGTGGCCAGGGGGACGATGAGGGTCCACAGCAGCCCCAAGGCGGTGACCGTGAACCGCGCCTTGAGATCGCGTTGCGCGAACGACCAGATGAGGGGCCACCGGCTACGAAGCGATGGTGAGTCACTGCCGCGAATCCTGGGCGGCGCAGCCATGTCCCTCCTTCGGTCGCGTAGGCACTCGGCGCGAGTGTACCCGGATGGCTCCTCCCCAAGCCCAGCCCGCCAGCGTGACGGCCTCAGGAAAGGCGCCAGACCGATTCCGAAAGGGGGAAGTACTCGCTGCTTTCGATGCGAGCCACCTCATCTGCGCTCCGTCCTTCCTCGTAGATCAGTTCTCGCCAAGCGCCCGCATTTTCGGTCTTGAGAACGATGAAGTCGGCGGTGCCGATGTCGCGGCGGATGGAAGGGTTGAAGAGGACGGATCGGGCTTTCTCCAAGTCCGGCGTGGGAACGAACCGGACGTCGTTGCACAATCGGTCTCCCACAGCCCGTAGGAGTAGGTGGTCAGTAGTCCTCGGCGGGCATTCCCGTCGGTCCTAGACCTCCATGTGTCTGAACCACTACACGAGAGCAGGATCCATCGTCCAGCCAGGCGTATCGGTCGCCGTACGCGACCGTCGCGCCGTCAAGCCCTGTGTTGTAGAGGGGGTCGGCCGCTTTCAGTCGCAGCGATTCGGGTATCCCGAAGAGCATTCGCTGTTCGGTAGTGATGAGTAGCCCCGCGATCAGGGCGACGAGAGGGATGGTGAGGAGGAGCCCGCTCCTGGAGTCCTCGGGGATGATCGACACGATGCCTATGAATGCGGCGCGGAGACACAGGTAGGCCCCTATCACGTAGCGGGAGTCCGACGGATTCGGTTGCACAGCGATTGCGAGGAAAGCGGAACCTGGTAGGAGCCACCAGGCCTTGTCTGGTGCGACGAACCGGGCATCGTCCTTTCTGGAGGCCATCACGAGGATGATTGCACTGATCGTGACTGCGCCGATCAGCAGCACGGGTGTGCGGTCGAAGCCACCCTCTCGCGGATCGTAGAGCCAACGCGGTGTTCCCGAGACGACACCCGTGACGATGTTCTGAAGGAAGGTGAACAAGCGGCTGGGATCAGCGAGTGACCCCGATCCTCCTGACGGCGTGAAGGTGGCCCCGTCCACAAGTCCGGGGAACTGAAGTGGTCCGAGCTTGCTGGCAATCGGGAAGAATGGATTCTCGAAACTGACGAGATTGCGTATGTAGAACGGCACCGCGGTCACAAGGAACGTCAGGACGCCGACAACCGGCGTGACCCAACGACGTGATCCGACCATGACAGCAAGCATGAGTGCGAAGCATGCGGTTCCGGCGAAAAGGGCTGAGGGTTTGGTGGCGACGCTCGCTCCGACCGCCGCGGAGGCGATCCAGAAGGCCCAGGCGGTTCGCCATCGGACGGCGGCCATCGTCATTGCGATACCAGCCACGAAGAGGGCAGCGCTGGCAACATCTACGTACAGGACTCTGCCTTGGGTCCACATGACTGGAGTGATCACCACGAGCAATCCCATCCACATCCTGGGGATGCGGTTGCGCGAGGTTGTGCTGGAAGCGACGTACAAGGCGAGGACAGCGAGTCCGAAGTAGGGAGCCTGGACGGCATCCTCCAGTTTGACGTCGCCTGAAATGGGTGCCCAAAGCGCCGCCAGCACCATTTGCAGGTCACTGAAGTACAGGTACTGGTTGGCTGCCTCCCAGCCGAAGAGGCTGTTCTCCTCGATGATGTTCGCCAGGGCGGGACCGTGGTATAAAAGGCCGTCAACCGACGCCTCAGGCTTGAGCCAAGCGCCAACTAGCTGAAGGAGCACGGGCAGCGCCATAGGGGCGATTAGCAGGCCTGCCTCCCAGGGCTGGATACTGGGCCGGGTGAACTGACGGCCGGATCGAAGGAACACGGCAACGCCTGCACCAAGTAGGGCCACTGCAGAGACAGCCGCGCCGATCGAGCTGCTGATGCCGGCGAGAAGAAGCCAGGTCGACGTGACCGCGGGGACAACGAGGGCCAGTACTCCTGCCGCTAGGAGGCGTACCGACGTCGGACCCTGCCTCCCCTGCCCGGGCGTGAGGGCAATGGAGAAGACGAAGATGACTTGAGCGACCACCAACAGTACCGATGCAAGCACTATGTCGCCCTTGCTGCGGCCAGCAGTAGTGCGTCCCAGGAGTCGATGCAGTTGGTGATGCCGAAAGCCTCCTCGGCTGAATCGGCCATGCCCTCCCACACCGATTTCGGCGCTTTCACCACCTCGCGCATCGCTTCTGCCAATGCCTCCACGTCTCTGGGCGGCGTCAGACGCCCAAACCCTGAACGCAGGATCGGTTGCCGCACCCCGGGCAACTCGCTGGCGACAACCGGAACGCCGCTGAACATTGCCTCCAACTGTGCGATGCCGAACGCCTCCAGCGGGTTGACTGAGGGAAAGGCGAAGACATCCAGCGAGGCGTAGAAATCACCCATGCGCTCCTCCGGCACGAAACCGAGGAGTCTGATTCGCGGATCCTCACCCAGCACTCGGGTGAATTCTCGGACCACGCTTCCTCCTGCGACGGCTTCGTAGTCGCCTCCGATAAGCAGTCTCCAGTCCTCTCCTGCCACCAGTTGGAAAGCTTCGATCAGATAAGGAACCCTTCTCCTCCACAAGTCGCCCAAGGAAGCCCACGTGGGGCCCTGGTCCATCTCTGTACGCAGGCACCCCGAGCGGTCGGACATGCGCGGGAGGGGATGGCCGAGTGTTTGTCCCAGATCGCTGATCGGAGTCGCGACGAGGCCAGATAGTCCGTCGAAGTCACGACCACCTTTTCACTTTGACGAACGCAGATGCGGGAGGACGTGTCCACAGCCCTCTCGACATACCTGTTCACTAATGACGGAGGTAGATGAACATCGCAGTGGTACATCGCCACGAGGGGAGTCCTTCTGCGCAGCATGGTTGCGATCGCTCCTGCTTCTGCCATCGGAAGGTGCAGCAAACCGACATCTGCACGAGACATGTGTCTCACGCAGACGCTAGGTAGCCGCGGCGAAATGACGCCTTTTCCGATGTGTCCGACTGTGGGAACCCGGATGACCTCGACGCCCCCGATCACCTCTCGCAGGGGTACGCGGGGGGAGTGTTGGGCCGCGACGACCGTGACGCGCCAGCCCATTCCGGCGAGGCCCTCAGCGATGTCGCGAGCAGAGTTGGTCAATCCGCTGACGTAGGGTGCATAGTAGTCAAGACCAACCACCAGACGCTTGCCCGACGTTGAAGCGGTCGTGGCCTGTCGCAAGGTACCTCCAACTCACTTTGTCCGTCGATTACGATTCTATCCAGGGGTGTACGGCAGTCTCCCGGCCCGTGCGGCAGCGGAATCCTCATCTCCCTGGGCCGCTAGTCCACGCTCTGGTGCAGAAGCACCCATCGGTTTCGGCCTCGCGTATGGATCTGGCTGGTTTGCTGAGGGTGTCGCGCTGGCTGTGTATGGCCCGGTGGTGGTTGTGGTCGATCAGCCAGGCCTGGCCGCGGTCACCCGACGCTCCGGATCCTCGCTCAAAGGGGAACACCCCGCCCGCGGGGTAACAAACGGCTGAAGAACGCCCTGTTCCTATCCGCGTTCGCCGCCCTCCAAGACCCCGAATCGAGGGTCCATTACGACCGCAAACGCTCCCGGTGCCAGAAACACAACGCCGCCCTGATCTGCCTAGCCCACCGCCGCACCGACGTCATCTGCGCCATGCTCCGCGACGGCACCTGGTACCAGCCCGCGACACCCGCCGCCGCTTGACAAACCGATAGGGACAACCCCGCGATGCCAGTGCCCTCGGAGATTCCAGGCGAGGGTGTGTTGATCGGGACTAGTGGTAGGACCAGCGCCCGGCCGCACGCCTCACTCCCGCCACCCCCGGTATCGCTCACTCATGGCCGAGATGGCCTCCAGGTGCATCTCGGCGGCGTTGAGCAGCTGCGGCGACGCTGCCGTCTTCGCCGTCCCGAAGTCCGAGCGCTTCAGCCCCGCCTCCTCCCCGAGCCGTCGCGGGATGGGCCGGTCGTAGTCACCGCCCACGCTGAACGGCTCCATCTCGCGACTGTGATTCAGGGCGATGACGGGGTCGGTGAACCGCATGCCCAGCACAGGCACGGGGATGACGGCGAATCCCACCCGCAGCCGGAACTCCGCGGTGGGGGGACCGCCGAAGACGAACCGCTGGAAACCGGGTGCGGGGTGCCCGGAGCGCTCGTAGAAGAGATCGCCCCAGTTCCCCATGAGCACGGCTGATGACTGCAGTCGGTCGGCGAACGGCAGCAGGATGAGGTCGATCCCCACGCCGCCTTCGGGGAGGAACTCCAGCGCGCGATCACGCAGCGGTCCCACAGCGTTGAAGTCCAGTCCTGCGATATCCCGACCGATCACGTGCTCCCGCACCGAACACTGCAGACCCAGGGCCCGGGCAATGTGCCGGCCATCGTCGGCGCGACCCTCCACAGAGACCCCCAAGGTGCCCGCCTGCCTCACCCCGGCCTCCTTGGCCAGGACTGCGGAGGCGACGGAGTCGTAGCCGCGCGACAGGAGGACGAATGGGTCCAATGCCCAAGCCCGCTGCGGGGATCGCGCGTTGTCCACCAGTCGCCGCAGAGTGGACTGCATGAAGGTGCGGTAGGAAGCGAAGTCGGAGAAGTACCGGCGTGGTCGGCGCCACCGGCGGGTGATCGTGCCCCGCTCGCCGACCTGGAAGTCGAAGAAGATCACGGCATCCAGGCGGTAGTCCCCGTCCTGGTGCAGGAGGGTGGGGGCCTGATACACGCCGATCGCGGCGTGGGCCTGGATGGTCGGTCCCAGGCTGCGGCTCAGCTTCTCCGCGAACGGACCGTCGAGGGGGACCTTCGCAGCCGTGAGCGCGAACGTGAGTGAGTTACTCACGAAGGTGCGGCCGTCCCGGGATCTGCGCAGCACGAACAACGGCTGGGCAGGATTGCGCGAACTCAGGAAGACGGGTGGGCCACCGGCATGGTGTATTCCGGTGCCGAAGGCGAACTCGCTGTCCGTGGGGGGGAAATCCCCGAGAGCGCCGTCCCAGACGCCCTCGTAGAAGCCGCCCGGGAGTTGCTCCACCCGCGGGCCGATCACGCATTCCCACGTATCCCCCGACTGATGGGCCAACCACGACAGCGCGGGGATGGAGACGCTGCGGTACACCCGGGTCCGGGTCTCGGGACGGCGGCCGGCCCGCATCCGGGCGGGGACCTCCTTCTTGGCGAAGAAGGCGCCCGCCGCGAGGGTATGGACTGGCAGGGATCGGCTGGAATACGCCCTGTGTGCGGCGCCGGCGAGTCTGTTCCGCCGAGAGGTAGATGGCGGTCCGCCGGGTGCCGCCGCTTGTTCCTCCGGGCGAACCTCGCGGTAGGCGTGCTCCCAGTTGGTGGCTTGTTGCTCGTAGTACTCCTTGGCCTCGAGCAGGGTGGCGTAGTCGGCGTGCACCTTCTGCTGGTCCCGCTCGGATTCGCCAATCACCTCCAGGACTGCCTCGCTGGCCGGCACGGGATCCGGCGTCCCGGGTGCCTGCAGCAGCGCGCGAAGGCGCTCGTACATCGTGGCGGGTGCACATTCCTCCCGGACAGCCGTCGCCAGTGCTTCCAGTTCGGCCCCGGAGAGGGCGCCGGCTGCCGCCCATACGCTGCCGGCATCGGTGACCGGGGTGGAGCCCCACGCTGCGAAGTTCGACTCCCGCATCTGCCCCAGGGCGGACGTCGTGACGGCGCCCAGCCAGCCCCCGGCCTTGTCAGGGACCACCACCCGCCGAGCTGCGGCCGCGGCCTCCATGGCCACTAGTCCGGCCGCCACGACGACATCCGCCCCAGCGATGTGGGAGCCGAGGTCGGCAATCTCGGTGAGCGTCCACGGTTGGGGGCAGGACTGCTCGAGCCGGGCGCGCCAGTCGTCGGCATGCAAACCGGAACCCACGACCCGCAATGGGCGCGAGGACGTCGTGGCCAGGTCGATGGCGGCATCCAACAGCCAGACCTTGTCGTTGGCCAGGCGGGACGGCAGAAGGATGTCCGCAGTGCCCGCCGGTGAGGTCGCATCGATGAGGTTGTCGATCGCGTTGGGCAGCGCACGCACGCGGTCCACGGAGATGGCGAACTCAGCCGCGACGCCACTGCGGTAACGCTCCCCGGGGACCAGCAGGGGCAGGCTGGGCAGGGCTCGCACGCTGGCTGCGGCGATCGCATGGCGATACCATCCCAGCCAGTTGGCGTTCGTCCCAGGGGTGCCATGGACGCCGACTGCCGCGGTGGCGGCGTCCGCCAGCAGACCCCCCAGGTGGTAGGTCCGCGGGGTGTGGATCAGCAGGATCCCGCGGGCCTGCTGGATCCGCTCGTGCACGCCTCGCACACCCGCGCGGGTCAGCAGATCTAGGCGCTCGAGCCTTGGCCCCCGGGGACGCCGAGGTCATCGTTGGTGCCGATGCCGGCGACCACCGACACGCTCATACCCGCCTGACCCGCTCCGCGCGCCAGGCATCGGATGTGAGTATGTATGCCCCCGGGGTCGAGCGCGGGGGCGACCACCAGCAGGTCCGTCACCTTCGCCAACCTAGCCTGGCGCCGTGCGGCATGCGGGCCCTGCGCGCGTCTCAGGTGGTGGCTGGGGACGCACGATAGAGCCGTTCGGGGGGCAGCGTGGAGATCTGTCCGCCCCCGATCGCAGACTCCACAAATCGCTGAAACGCGGCCTGCTCGCGGCTGGCATCGCGGTCCCGCATGAAGCTCACTCCCAGTTCACCGCGCTGCGGTTCGCCGGCGGCTCGCTGGATCGCCAGGGCCAGCGATTCGGGCTCGGGGCGGGCCAGCAGACACGCACCCTCCGGCAGATCGAACACCGTGTTCGGGAGGTGGGCCTCCACGACGGGCAGCCCGCCGGCCATCATCTCGAACGGCACCCGGCTGGGGTTGGAGGCGCTGATGCACAACCCCACGGCTGACGTCCGGTACAGCGTGGCGAGGGTCTGCACGTCGACGACCCCGAGGTGCTCGTGGCCGGGACCGAGCCGCGGGTTCTTCACCCCGCCCACCGTGACGACCTCCACGCCGGACGCCAGCACCCGCGACAGCGTGTTCGTCACCAGCTCCGGACAGCGTCGCGGTTTGTCCGACTGGAACAGGGCGACCACCCGCTGTTGCCGTCGCTCGGAGGCGGGGCTGTAGATGCGCAGGTCTGCGGTGAACGGGACCGTCCCGGTGGCGACGCCATGATCATCGAGGAGTTTGTGCTGGAGCCAGGAGCCGATGACCAGGGTCTGCAGCCCCAGGCTGTAGGTGCTGGCAGCAGCGACGGCCAGGTCGCCCGCAGGGTGGAACAGCGGTTCATAGTCCTGGACGAAGTAGAGCTTGCGGGCCGGTGTCACCAACTGGTCGACGTGTGGCGCCGTGAACCAGGCGGTGGCCATGACCGCGTCGGAGTCAGGCAGCGCGGTCGGCCATCCTGCTCGCACCTCGCAGTCCCCGACTGGGAACCACTCGCGTGTCTTGCGCACGACGTCGCGGGCCCGCCGCTGCGTCTGGACATGCAGGCGGACGTGATGGCCGGCGGCGGCCAGCGCCTGCGCATTGGCGGCAATGGTACGGATGCCGCCGGAGCCGCGCAGCGGCGTCGGGAGCAGGATGTCCACGGTGCTCATCGGTAGGCGCTCCCCCCGGAGGTGGGCTGCCACGGTGTTGTCACCGTGGTGAGTATAGGTGGGCCGGCACGGGGGGCTGTGGGGTTAGCGGCCCTTGGGGCTCAGGGTGCGGCGGACGCGGCGGGCCGCGCGGTAGAGCCGTGTGGTTTGGAGCTGCTGCAGTTGTGCTTGCGCTGATCTGCGGTCGATCTCCGCGGCATGCAGCCGGTCGCTGAGCGTGTTTCGTTCCATGCGGGTCTCGGACAGCTCAGCCGTCAGTTGGGTTGATTCCTGACGGCGTTCGCGGAGGGATTCGCGCAATTCGACGTAGGCATCGCGCAGACCGGTGATCTCGGTCGCCACATGCGCGACGGCTTCTGCCAGTTCGTCGGGATCGCCGGTCAAGACGTTCCCCAGAATCGACGTGACGAACGCCGTCGGCTGGTTCGCCATCTCCTTGTGCGTGAGAAAACCGGCGAGGTTCTGGGCTTTGAGATCCGGGCGGTGGATTCGATCCAGATAGGGGTGGAAGGTGCGCCCGGAGGTCACCGACCAGCAGCGCACCCTCTCGGCGTCACCGGCGTAGGTGATGTTGCTCCCATGCACACGCCACTCGAACAGGACATCGGGAAGGACATGGAACCGGTGGCCCGCCGCCAGTGCCCGCACCCAGAAGTCCCAGTCGAGGGTGACACTCAGGTCCTCGCTGGCCAGGCCGATGTGGTCGTAGACGCTGCGACGGATCATCGTGCTGCCGTGACTGAGGCGGTTCTGCCAGACCCAGTTCTCGGGTTCGTTGAGGTCCAGATCATGGTTGAACCAGGCGGTGACCTCGGACTGATCGTTGGTCTGGCCGTCCGCACCGATCTCGCAGGTGTAGGTGCCACAGATGTCAACGTCGGGGTGCTCGGACAGGAACGCGCGGTGCCGTGCGATGAACTCGCGGTGGTAGCGGTCGTCGGCATCCAAGTGGGCGATCAGGTCCCCCGTCGCGCGCCGGTACAGACCGTTGCTCGTGGCGGCTGCGCCCCGGTTGACGTCGGACCGGAAGACGTGGATCCGGGGGTCCCGGTACGACGTCAGTACCTCCCAGGTGTTGTCCGAGGAGTTGTCGTCCATGACCAGCAGTTCCCAGTTGGGATCACTCTGCGCCAGGACCGAGTCGATCGCCTCCGGCAGGTATCTCGCGTAGTTGTAGGCCGGCATCAGGATCGAGACGGCCGTCACGATGCGTGCGACCGGTCGGATCGAGTCACGCTGGTGAGAACCCCTATCCCGGGCGAACCTGGGTGAACCATGTCAACTGACGGTACACGGGCCCCCGCAGGTGATCGCCTGCCCACTAGGTGTCCCGGCGCAGTTCGTCGACCTCGTTGCGCAGCAGCGCGAACTCCTCTGCGAGCCGGCGGGTGCGGGACTCCACCCGGCTGATCTCGTAGCTGAGCTGGACGCTCACCAGCAGCAGCAGTACAGCGGCGAGCAGGAACAACAGGTTCGCGGGCACCTGGAAGCCGAGCAGGCGGGACAGACCAGCGAGCAGTCCCGGAAAGACCGCGAACAGCAACAGGCCGGCCGACACCGCCAGCCACAGAGCCGCGTACTTCTCGCGCAGGATGCCGCGGCGCAGCAGTTCGATGATGAAGAGCACGGTGCCCGACGCCGCGGCGATGCCGAGCAGGTAGGAAATCGTCATGTCACACCCCATCCGGATTGCGTCGTCTGGTCAGGGCCACCAACAGCGCCAGGATCGCCCGTCCCAGATAGAGCGTCGCGCGCAACGGCGTCTGGCTGGAGGCACCGGCACGTCGGTGCTGCATCGTCACGGGGACCTCGGTCACCAGCAGGCCGGACCGGATCGCGATCACCAGCGATTCCACAGTGTCCCCGAGGTACTCGGCCGGGTAGTGCTTGGCGAACAGCCGGATGGCGGCCCGGTCCGCAGCGCGCAATCCGGAGGTCGTGTCGGTCAGGTCGGTGCCGGCCATCCTGCTGAGCACCCGCGCCAGTAGGTGCATCGCCCATGCCCGCGGCCCGTGGACGGCATAGGTGCCCGATCCTGCGAAACGCGAGCCCACCACCACCGACGCCGAGGACAGCGCGCCGACCAGTGCGGGGATGTCAGAGGGGTCGTGCTGACCGTCGGCATCAATCTGGATCACAACGTCGACGTCGTCGTGCACGGCATAGAGGAAAGCGGTGCGCATGGCGCCGCCCACACCCACGTTGAATGGCAGCCGCAACACCTCCGCCCCCGCAGCCTGTGCGACCTCGCCGGTCCGGTCCTCTGAGCCGTCGTCGATCACCAGCACCTGCGCTTCCGGAACCGTCTCGCGCACCTGTCGCACGACTTCGCTGACCGTCGACTGCTCGTTGAGGGCCGGGATGGCGACGAGTATCGACTGCGGGCGCCCCATGCCCGTTACTCTGCCAGACAGGGAGTATGGCGCCCGTCTGCGTGACCGCGGCGTCCGGACAGACTCGTGGGAAGGGCTCAACGTGGGCAGGAATGCCGGTGTCCGCCGTGGCCGGATCATGGCGGTGGTGGTGGCTGTCGCCTGGCTGGCTCTGGGGCTGGCATGGTCGCTGGCGAGCCCGCCGGGATCCTCACCGGACGACGACTTCCACCTGGGTTCCATCTGGTGTGCCTGGGGACGCGAATCCACGGGGTGCGTCGAGGGCGCCATCGGTGAGACCAGGGTCGAAGTGCAGGTCCCCGCGCTGCAGCAGGCCTTCTCCAACTGCGTGGCGCTGAAACCGGAGGCCAGCGCCGCCTGCCAGTTCGCAGCGGAGGGCCCGGCACCGACGACGGCGAACACCGGACTGTACCCGCCGGGCTACTACTCGTTCCTGCGACTGTTCGCCACGGACAACCTCGCGGGCTCCATCGTGGCCATGAGGATGGCGATCTGGATCGTCTGTTCAGCGCTGTGGGCGGGCTTGTTACTGGTCATGCCCAGGACATCGAGGCATCGGGTCCTGCTGGCCGTCCTGGCAGCATTCGTCCCGCTCGGGCTGTTCCTGTCGGCCTCGACCAATCCCAGTGGCCTGGCCGTGACCACCATCCCGGTGGCGGTGCTGGCCGTCGCGTTCGCCGGGGACTTCAAGCGGCGACGGGGTGCGGCGGCCGTGGGACTGGCAGCGGTGGCGGGCGTGGCGGCCGTCGTGACCCGCTCCGACGCGCCGTTCCTGCTGGCCCTTGGACTCGGGGCTGTGCTGCTTCTGCGGGTCCGCGACTGGCGTTCAGCGGGTTCCTGGTGGCCGGCTCCCGCGGCGGTGGCGGCCAGTGTCCTGCTGGGGCTGTTCATCGCGGGCACCCAGACGCGCAACATCACCGGGGGTCTGCCCGGGGCGGACGGGACCGCGTCGGGGGCGGGTCCGTCCATCGGTGCTGTGCTGCGGTCACTGCCGACCTACTTCGTCGGGGAATATGCCACGACTCTCGGCTACATGGACGTCCCCATGCCGGCGGTGGTGTGGGCACCCGTGGCAGCGGTGATGGCGGCCACTGCGGTGCTGGGGCTGGCCTCTTGGCGCCTGGAGAAGGGCCTGGCGGTCCTGCTCGTCGTTTTGGGCCAGGTGGTGGCCCTGCTGGCGCGTCAACGGCCCGCAGGCGTTGGTCCTCGGGGTCGCGCTGGCCGGGAGTCAGTCGCTGGCACTGCATCAGGTGCTCGTTCGCTACACCGTGGGGCTCGGGGCGCCGGGCGAGCACCTGTGGCTGCGTGACGGGCAGTGGTGGTGGGAGATTCCGATTTCCCCCCTTGCTGTGTGGCTGGCGGGTAGTGCCGCCTTCGCGTTCGCGGTCGCCTGGGTCCTGAGCCAACTCGTCCGTCCGGCCGACCAGGAGTCAGCGATTGCGGAGGTGGCCGCAGTCCACGCAGATCAGTGAGCCCCGCGGCCCGTGGCGACGGCCTTGACGGTCTTCACCATGATCACCAGGTCCAGCGTCGGTGACCAGTTCTCGACGTATCGCAGATCCATCTGCATCCGCTCGGACCACTCGACCTCTTTGCGGCCGGCGACCTGCCAGAGACCGGTGACGCCCGGCTTGGTCAGATGCCGCCGATGGTCGGAGGTGCCGAGCAGCGGCAACTCCTCGACGAGCATCGGCCGGGGGCCAACCAGGCTCATGTTGCCCTTCACGACGTTCCATAACTGGGGCAGCTCGTCGAGTGACCAGCGGCGCAGGAACCGGCCGAAGGGGGTGATGCGGGGGTCGGTCCGGTAGGCGTCTGGATCCCCCGCGATGCTGCCCAGCACGTCTTCGCGGCTCTCATGGGAGCCCTCGTACATGCTCCGGAACTTCACCAGGCGGTACACCCTGCCCGCCCGGCCGACCCGCTCCTGGATGAACAGCGCCGGACCCGGGGAGGTCAGGCGGATGATCAGCGCGATGAGGGCCATCAGCGGCGCCACGAGGATCAGGCCCACGCCCGCGAAGACCACATCGGTGGCACGTTTGAGCAGCGCCTTCGGCCCTGTGAGCCGGGGCTCCTCGAGGTGCATCAAAGGCAGGCCGGCTGCCGGGCGGATGTTCAGCCGGGGACCGGTGACATCACCGAGAGTGGGGGCGACGAGCAAGTCGATGCTGGGACCTTCCAGCCGCCACGAGAGCCGTCGGACCATTTCACCGGTGATGGCGGAGGCCTGACTGATGGCGACAGCGTCGACTTCGTACTCCTCGAGAGCCGAACCGACCTGGTCGAGCCATGCGTCCAGCGCTGTCAGCGAGGTGGGACCGGGCATGTCCACAACCACCTTGAAGCCGGTGCGCGGATCCTTGGACAGGCCGGCCTCGATGTCGTCGAGAGCCGGACCGGAACCTATCACCAGAGTCCTGCGCATGAGGTTGCCCTTGTGGCGCTGGCTGAAGACCCACACGCGCATCAAGCGCCTGCCCAGCGGCAGCAGGACCGCACCCGCGAGGAAGGTGGCCACCATGAACTTGCGGCCGTCGCTGATCTCGAGGATGAAACCGACTGAGGCGAAGAACGCGAACGTGCCCACGGTGGCGGTGATCACGTTCTTGAATTCCTCGGAACCGACCCCGATCCGGCTGCTGTCATAGGCACCACGCATGGCCAGTACCGCCACCCAGACACCGAGGATGGTCAATGCCACGAACCAGGGATACGCGCCGGAGCCCTGTGCGACGAACAGGCCGATGGCCACCGAAACGGCGATGACGAGGGCATCGACGGCCATTGCCACGATGCTCATGGATCGCAGGGGATCGGCTGACGACCGGGCGGCGTCGTGCGCGAAGCGGGCAAGGGCTTCAGGCAGTGGTGCGCGACCACTGACGGGTTGCCCGACGTGCTGAAGCGCCATCGTCACCCCTTCCGCCTGTGGCCGTCTCCCCTCAGCAGGGTGGCATGTGGGCCGAAGGAGGTGCGAACCCGGAATACCCTTCGTGACCCTTTTGTAATGCCTGGTCACAGCCGGTCATCGGGCCGTTCCAGGGTGCAGCAGGGTCAGCCCAGCACCTGCAGTCCGAACAGGATCGCCCAGATCACCCCGAGGATCTGCAGAACCCGGTCACCCCACACGAGATCCTCCGGGGCCTCCGCGCACCCCGCATCCACGTCGCGGGCGTAGCGCAGCAGTAGCAGGACGAAGGGGATCACCGAGAGCTGCGCCCACAGGGCGCTGCCACCGTCACCGAATTCTGAGGCCCACAGCCCGTAGAAGACCACCGCGATGCCGACCGATACGCCCCAGACGAACCGCAGGTAGCCCTCGGAGTACTCGCGCAGCCCCCGGCGGGTTTCCGCCTCGTGGCCGTGGGTCACCAGTTCGCTGTAGCGCTTGCCCGCCACCACGAACATCGCCGATGCCGCGGTGACGGTGAGGAACCACGTGCTGATCGGGATCCCACTGGCGACACCGCCGGCGATCGCCCGCAGGACGAACCCGGCTGCCACGCTGGCGAGGTCGAGGACGGGCTGGTGCTTGGCCCAGAAAACATACACGGCTTGTAGCAACAGGTAGGCGAGCAGCAGCAGGGACAGGTCCGGGCTGCCCAGGGCCAGGGGGGCCCCGAGTGCCACCACCGCGAGGAGCGCAGCGGTCCCAGCTGCGACCAGCACCGGAACCGTGCCCGCAGCGATAGGACGACTCCGCTTCGTGGGGTGGTTCAGATCGGCTTCGCGGTCGAGGACGTCGTTGGTGAGGTAGACCGCGGACGAGGCGGCACAGAACGAGACGAAGGCCAGCAGCGTGTAGCCGAGGACCGAGGCGTTCCCGATCTGCCCCGAGGCCAGCGGCACCGCGAGCACGAGGAGGTTCTTGATCCACTGCTTGGGCCGCATGGAGACCAGCAGGCCGCGGGCGACCGACGTCGCTGCCTCAGTGGTCATGGAAGCACCTTCTTCGATGTCGGGACCGGGCCGATTCTAGTGTGCTGCCCGAATCGAGAAGGCGGGCGCGACCCCAGCGACCCCAATCACGAGGCGGGAGAGATAGGTACAACGGGGAGCGAAGAGGACGCGCCGGATCGCTCCCGGGTATCCGCTAGTCTCCCGGGTGGAACTGAAGGTCGCGGACCCCAAAGTCACGCCATCCGCAGCAGCACTGGCTGGGTGTCCACTGTTGTGGTTTCCGCGGTCGCGCAGGACCCGTCGACGCGGCACACCTGCAGTCCCCGGGTGTCCACCGCGACCGGTGAAACGGTGGCCCACACGATGCTGAACGCGGCGCCGTCGGCGGCGGTGAAGGCGCACCGCCGGACGCCGGCCAAGTCCGAGCAGCCCGCGGCGCGGGCGCCGGTGAGCCAGTCGCGCACGGTGAGGAAGGCAGTGCCGGCGGGGGTGATGCCGGCGGTGGTCGTCATGTCGATGCCCAGCACGCCGAGGTCCCAGCCGTACCAGTAGGTCCGGGCCACGCCCAGCGTGGCGGAGTCCACGAACGTGCGCGCGACGTAGGTGGCCGCGGTGGTGGTTTCCGGTACCACCTGCGGCATCCCGGCCCGCCGGTCGCCGTAGTTCACCTCGGTGTCCCACAGGGGACGATTGATGCCGACCCGGTTGAGGACGCGCTGGGCGGCGCGGATGCTGGCCGCGCGGGCGTCCGGTCCCTTCGTGGTGTCCACAGGGTAGAGGTGGACCGCCATGGCGTCGACGGGGTCGCCCGCCTTGTGCAGGGCGCGGGCGTATCGGAAGAAGAAACTCTCGTTCTGGAACAATGGCCCGGGGATGACGGTGCTCGAGGCCGCCACGACCGTTGCGGAGGGGTCGATGAGCTTGATGGTGTCGTAGGCCCGACGGGTCAACTGGGCCAGGGCCGTCCAGTCCCCCTCGTAGAAACTGCGGGTGTTGGCCTCGTTCCAGATCTGGTAGGCGGTGATGCGCCCCTCGTAGCGCTTGACGACCTCGCGCAGGAAGCCGAGGTAGTCCTCCGGATCACGGGGCAGGGAGGTGGTCCCCTGCCCGTACAGGCCGGGAAGTTGCGGGTTGCGTGCGGCCCATGCGGGTGTCGATCCGAGGACGTACAGGATGTCGTCGGCACCGGCCGCCTGCGCGTTGGTCACCGCGGCGTCCAGGGCCGTCCAGTCGTAGACGTCACGGGCGCGTTCGATCTGGTCCCAGCGCACCCCGGCGTCCCACAGGCGCACTGAGGACAGGCTGACCCCCACGGGTGCGGCCTGCGCGATCCCCGCCACGTGCTGGCCGAAGCCCTGCGCAGGGAGCGGCTGTCCGGGACCCACGCCCAACAGCAGCGCCCCGACGACTGCGGCGGCACCGATCACCGGGCCAGCCTTTCGCACAGGTCCGCGTACCCGTCGATGACGTCCTCCCACACGTACGCGGTCTCGGCCCGCAGGCGTGCCAGCCGGCCGCGGTCGTCGTGCGCCACCTCGTCGTGGTCCACCGCACGGGCGACCCCGGTCTCGTCGGTGAACCATGCTGCGTGACCGCCGGTGACCTCGCGGTTGAAGGCGCAGTCGTAGGCGGTGATGCGGGTGCTGGCGCCCATGGCGCGCAGCAGGGAGGGGTTCGTCCCGCCGACGGAATGGCCGTGCAGGACGCTGCGGGAGCCGACGTAGAGCTGGTCGAGCAGCTCCTGGTCCCAGACCGATCCGAGCAGCCGGATCCGCTGTTCGCCGCGCGCCGCGCCTGCCACGGCGGTCGCGTACTCGTGGGAGTAACTGGCCGCGCCCACCACGACCAGGGGGAGTTTCGCTGCGCTGCGCCGGTAGCCGCGCACGATCTCCAGCACATGGTTCTCGGGCTCGAAGCGTGCCACGCACAGGTGGTAGCCGTCCCGAGTCAGGCCGACCTCCGCCAGGCGAGGCGCCGGCGGATCGACCAGCGGCGCACCGTAGGGCAGGTACACGCCCTCACGGCCGTAGCGTTGCTGCACGTAGTCGGCGATGGCGTGGGCGTCGGCGATGATCGCGTCCGCGTGCATGACCGCCGAGCGCTCCGCCCACGCGTAGTACCTGGCGCCGAACCCCTCCCACTTGGCTCGCTCCGCCTCAAGGCCGTCGACGTGCACGGCCACGGGGATGCCACGCAGTTTCAGCGGCGAGACGAACGGGGCGTTGCCGCTGTTGAACACGATCGCCACGTCGAGGCCGTGGAACATCGCATGTGCTGTGGACAGCGCGGTGTGGCTGAGAGTCTCGGCAGCCTTCAGCCGCAGTGCCGGCAGGTTGACCAGCCGGGTGCCCTGGTAATGCCGCAGGGTCTGGCCGGGGTTGCGGCAGTACACCGTGACATCCCACCCGCGTCGTGCCAGCCCGGGCCCGATGAACTCCACGGCGGTCTCGAAGCCGCCGTGGCGCGCCGGGATGCCCCGGGTGCCCAGCAGGGCGACGCGCCTCACGACAGCCGGATCGGCGCCGCGCCCACCTTCACCGTCGTCGCGGCGGGCTTGGTCGACCCGGTGAGCGTGGTCACCGTGGTCACTCCCGAGGGCCGCTTGATGGTCTTGGATGTGGCGGCGTAGACGATCCGGGTCGCGCCCACGGAGCAGGTGGTGATCCCGCGGGAGGTCTTGCATCCCTTCCAGGCACCTGCGGACAGCCAGTCGCGGGTGTTCAGGAACGCGCGCCCGGCGCGGGTTACCGACCCGTCCGGCGCGGTCAGCGAGATGCCGAGCACGTCGATGTCCCAGCCGTACCAGTACGTGCGCGCGATGCCGTACCGCGCGGAGTCCAGGTAGGTGCGCGCGACGTAGGCGGCGGCTTTCTTCGGCTTCGGCACGACCTGACTGGCGGTGCGCCGGTCCCCGTAGTTGACCTCGGTGTCCCACAGCGGCTTGTTGATGCCTACCTTGCCCATGACCTGCCGGACCGCGGCGATGCTGGCCACGCGGGCGTCCGGACCCTGCTTCGGGTTGACCGGGTACAGGTGCACGCTGATCGCGTCGACCTTTGCCTTCTGCCGTTTCAACTCGCGCAGGTAGCGGAAGAAGAAACTCTCCGTCTGGAACTTCGCCGTGGGGATCACGGTGCTGGACGCAGCCACGATGTCGGCCTTCGGGTCGGCCGCGCGGATGGTCTTGGACGCCTTCTTGGTCAGTGCCGCGAGCTTGATCCACCCGTCGTACTTCCCGCCGTTGTAGAAGCTGCGGGTGTTGGCCTCGTTCCAGATCTGGTAGGCCGTGATGCGCCCCTGGTACCGCTGGGCGACGGCCTTGGCGTACTTGAGGTAGTAGGAGGACTTCTTCGGCAGCGAGGCGGTGCCGGGGCCGTACAGGTCGGTGCTGGAGAACCGGCTGGCCGCCCACTTCGGGGTGGACCCGAGGACGTAGAGGATCTCCGATGCCCCAGCGCGCTCGGCGGCGGCCACGGCGTTGTCCAGCGCGGCCCAGTCGTAGGTGCCCTTCGTGGGCTGGATCTGATCCCAGCGCACGCCGGCATCCCACAGCCGTACCGCGGAGACGCTCACCCCGGGGGTCGCACCGGCACCCAGTGCCGCCACATGCAGGCCGAACTGCTCCGGACCGATCGTCTTGGCGGCGGCGGTCCCCGGCACTGACATCACACCGACGGCCACCACTGCAGGCAGCACAGCCCAACGGATCATCGATTCGCCTCCCATGAGTTGTTATGGAACCAGCAGGACCGGCGCCTGCTTGACGCGGACCTGTCGGTTCTTGATGCGTTCACAGCTCCCGTCCAGCGAGCAGACCTCACGGACGTCGAACCGCGAACGCGGCAATGTCACTGTCCGCGTCTTCTTCAGCGGCGCGTACAGGATGTACTGCTTCTGCCCCGATCGCTTCAGCGAGCACACCGTCACCCGTTGGTCCGAGCACGTCCCCCACTTCGCACCGGACAGCCAGCCCTGGACGGTGAAGAAGGCCTGACCGGGCGGTAGCACGTTCCCGGAGACCTCCTGAGTCGTGCTGATCCCCATGACCTGCGACTCCCACGAGTACCAGAAGACCTTGGTGATGTCGTAGCGCAGGCTGTCCACGAAGGTCCGCCCGAGGTACGCCGCCCCCACCTTGGGCTTGAAGACCTCCTCGGGATGACCGTTGTCACGGCGGTTGCCGTAGTTGACCTCGGTGTCCCAGATCGGCACCCGGGAAAGCCCGACCTTGTCGACGACCACGCGGGCCATCTCCAGTCCCTCCAACCGGTCGGTGGGGTTACCCCCACCGGGGCCGCTCAGCGTCCAGGGGTACAGGTGCACACTGATGGCGTCGAGCTTCACCTTGCGGTTACGGATGGAGCGCAGGTAGCGGTAGAAGAAGCTCTCCGTGGCGAACTTCTTGCCCTGGATGACCGTGCTCGAGGCGCTGACGATCTGCGCCTTCGGGTCGATGGCGCGGATCTCGTCGGCCGCGATGTCGGTCATGAGGGCCATGCGCTTCCAGTGCGCGGTGCGTTCCGGTGCCCAGAAGGATGCGAGGTTGGCCTCGTTCCAGATCTGGTAACTGGTGATCCGG
Source organism: Micrococcales bacterium (assembly GCA_016703125.1). Taxonomy (NCBI): domain Bacteria; kingdom Bacillati; phylum Actinomycetota; class Actinomycetes; order Micrococcales; species Micrococcales bacterium. The sequence goes on from JADJCR010000002.1 coordinate 435,185, forward strand.
CCCTGGTAGCGGGTGGCCACCGCGCGCACCCAGTCCCGCCAGTAGCTCAGCTTCGCCGGCTCCGAGGCGGTCCCGCCGCCGTAGTAGTACGTGTCGGGCCGGATGTACTTCGCGGCCCAGTCGGGGGTGGAGCCGAGCACGTACATGATCTCGCGGGCGCCGGCGTCTTCAGCGGTGGCCACCGCGGTGTCGAGCCGGTCCCAGTCGTACTCGCCCTGCGCCTTCTCGACCTGGTCCCAACGCACGCCGGTGTCCCACAGTCGCACTCCGCCGAGCGGGCCCGGGAACTCCTTGCCCGCGCTCAGGGTCGACACGTGCATGCCGAAGATGCCGCGATCGATCTTGCTCCACGAGGACGTGGGCGGTGGCGTCACGGGCTGGGGGACCGCCTGTGCAGGGGCAGTGCTGAGGAGGGCGGCGGCCGCGAGGGCGGTGGCCGCGAGCAGGCGTGCGCTCATCGGACCCCGTATCCGAGGGCGACGACCGTCGGGCGGGTCACGGGGAAGCGGGTGTGCGCGGTGTCACCGTCCACAGTCCATTCCCCTTCCAGCGGTTGCGGAGCCGACGGGCCGTACACATTCACCGTGAGGTCCACGCCGTTCGTCGTCAACTGATGTTCGACGCCTGCACGGTATTCCAGGTTCCCATCCCTCCCAAACGTGCCGTCCGGTAAACGGTAGGACACGGTGGTGTAGCTGCTCTCACCGGGCGGGATCCAGCGCCCGACCCGAACGGCTTTGCGGCCATCGGTGTCCGTGAAGACCCTTGAGTCCTGCTTGATGTCGCCTGGGTTCGCCGCGATCTTGACGTCCTGGGCGTCGTCCGGGAGGAAGACGATGTTCCAGTGGAAGGCCCAACGGGTCGTGTAGCCGATGCGGTCCTCCAGTGGGCTGCCGCCCTCGGCCGGCGCGGCGTTGGTCACCTTCGCCGTCTGGACGATCCGCGCGGATCCGTTCCGGTCGAGGTGGACGTCGTGGATCACGCGGCGGGTCTGGAAGATGTCCACCTTCGAGGAGTTCTGGTTCTGGGTGAAGAAGGCGATCCGGTCGGGCTCGGGCGGGGGCTGGGCGCCATCGGCCTGGGCCTCCCGCAGAGCCTCGGCGAGACGGTTGTTGGAGAGATGGACCCGGACGTGATGGCCCGGTGCGGTGGCGAAGATCGCTCGCCCGACAGTCAGTGCCCCGGTCCCGCTCTGGATCCGTGCCAGCATCTCGTCGATGAGCTGCTGGTTGACCGCCTTGCGCTGCTGCTGGGCCGCCGCATCCTCGTTGTAGCCCTCGAAGAACAGCTTCTGGACGAGATTGTCGGCCGTGATCTGGCCGTACAGCTCGGTCTGGATCGGCCCGGTGGCGCTAACGGCTGCTGCGAGTGCCTCCGGATCCAGCGAGATCACCCCGTCCACCGGCCGGTTACCGGTGGCCACCCACGAGCGCATCATGTTCTCGCCGGTGATCCGGTAGTCCTGGTGCAGGTTCGACCAGGCGAACCCGTCCCTGGCGTTCGTCTCGGCGTAGTACGGTCCGCGCGACACCGGATCCCATGGGAAGGCGGGGTTCGTGAAGTCGGGACTGACCGGGCCCTTCTCGAGCACCTCCATCTTCCCCTTGTCGAACCGCACCACGGCGGTACTGAGCGCGGCACCGCCGCCGGGGAACAGCTCGCCGGCGTTGTGGAAGACGACGAGGTAGGTGGCGGGCTTGTCCTCGCCGAGCAGAGTGGGCAGGTCGGGGAGGATCTCCTCGTAGATGGCCAGGCCCCTCTGGATGCCGGCCACCTCGGCTCCGGCCTCATCGACGTACTGACGAAGCATGGGGGACACGCCGGCGGGCACCTGCCGCAGTGTCTGGTCGGCCTGCGTGAGGATCGCGTCGATCTGGTCGATCTGGGGCTGGATCTGCTGCAGGGCGGCGACGTTGATCGTGCCGTTCGCGAAGGCGGCCTGCCCGAGTCCGTCGCTGCCGGAGAGCCGGGCGTAGACGTCGTTGGTGACCGAGGCTGCGTCCAACACCTCCTGGGCGGCTGCCATGAACGTCGACACCCCATCCAGGTTCGTACGGAAGTAGGGCACGGCCTTCAGCGCGGAGATGGGCGGCGAGTTCACCGCATCCTGGACGGCTGCGGTGTCGCCGTGGGCGGACTCGATGGACGCCGCTGCAGCCTGCGGGTCACCGGCTGCGATCTGGTCGGTCATGGCCTGTAGCGCCGAGTTGGCCTGTTTGGCGTGCCAGCCGACGAGAACCAGGCTGCCGACGAACCACAGCGCCGCGACCGCCGCCACCAGCAGGATCCACGTCCGCGGCCGCCGCCAACGCGTCCGTGCACTCGAATCGGTCACGACGCTCCTCTTGGCCTCTCCTAGAAACGACGGCGGATGCGCCGTGGCGGTTCCCTGCTTCGATGATACGGGCGGGGGGTCAGGCGGCCAGGTGACTGCCGCAGGGTCCGGGCTTGGTCAAACCCGCCAGCGTGCGCGGTTCTGCAAGGCGTGGTGATGCGGATGCCGGGGTGTGTTCCAACCGGGTTGTTTCGCTCCCGGATGGAGGGTTCTCTCCGGCCTGGGGCAAACCGCCGGTGGGAACCCTGACAAACAGAAACCCTCCCCGGAGGGAGGGCTCACTGGTGCGCGAGGGGGGAGTTGAACCCCCACGCCCTTGCGGGCACACGGACCTGAACCGTGCGCGTCTGCCTATTCCGCCACCCGCGCGCCCCTCAAGGGTACATCAGGGCTCAGGACGGTAGTTGATGTGCATCCGCAGCGGTTCCAGTGGCAGCGCCTGCGGTTCCTCGGCCAGTATCCCGGACAACTCGGACACCAGTTCGGCGAAGGGCTGCGAGGCGCGGTGCTGGTCCTGGCCCTCCGGGCTGGCGAACCACTCGAAGAGCCACACCGCATTGGCCTCCTGCGGGTCCAGGCACATGACGAAGGCCTCAGTCTGCGGTTCAGCGTCCGCCAGCGCGTCGGCGTAGCGATGCAGTGCGTCCAGCAATGCGGGCCTGCCGCCGGGCTGGGCCAGCAGGCGGACCATCAGGCCCTGCCGTCCGGGCAGCAGGTCCTGGAGAGGATGACTCACGGGGGGAGCCTAACCCGTGGCCGGCATCGAGGTCAGAGCTCGCGGGCCGCCGGACCGTGCCAGAGGTCGGCCGGGGCGAACACCCGCAGGTTGCCGGCCTTGCCCGGGAACGAGTACTTGCCGGCGCGCGAGGTCTGGGTCGTGTCGATCGTCTTCCAGCCCTTGCCGGCCTTGCGCTGCAACTGCACTTCACTGGCGACTTTGCTCGGGCTCACCCGGCCGGTGATGCGACCCTTGCGAGCGGCGCTGACGCTGGTGCCGATCCACTGCGATTCCCTGGGGCTAGCGGCGTTCCAGAACCCGGGGGCGAGCAGCGTGAACTGGTAGTGGAAGGACCACCGCAGATCGCGTACCAGGTAGGTCTCCGGCCCGTCGGCGCTCGGGATGAACTTGCGGATCTTCTCCGCGCGGCCACCCTGCTGGGTGGTCACCTGCAGCGGCCAGCCGCCGATGTACCCGAAGGTCGGAAGGCGCAGGCCGACCTGCACCTTCTGCCGGCTGTTACGCGGCACGCTGCGGGACTTGGTGAGTGTCCAGTTCAACGGCCGAACGGTCGCGATGGCCCGTGACTGCCCGGTCGGGCCCTGGGTGAACACGGCGAACGAGTAGGCCTTGTTCGGGTCCTTGCCCGGGACCTCCACGGTGACCGGCTGGCCGGCACCAGCACCCTCCCCCACCCGGCTGCCGCCGTAGATGCCAACGGGTGCCTTGATGCCCTTCTTGAACTGCACGATGTAACTGGTGCCTGCGGCGGGAGTGAACGTCACCCGCGCGGTGCCGCCGGAGCCGCTGGCGGCGATGTCGCGGGGCATGCCCGGGGCCCGGCCCGCCCCGATCTGCTCCAGCAGCGCGGCCGGATCGATGATGCCCGCACCGGTGTCCGGGTCGGAGCCGGTCGCGCCCACGTCGCGCGCGGTCGCGGCGATCTGCTGGGCCAGGGGCTCGCCGCCCGCGCCGGGCGAGTAGCTCATCGCCAAGGCGGCCACGGCACTGGCGTAGGCGGTGGCCATCGAGGTCCCGGAGGTCCAGAAGTACGGGCGCTTGGTGTACGTCGAGAGGATGCCCTGGCCGGGGGCGGCCACATCGATATGCGGACCCCTGTTGGAGAACGAGGCCCGTTTGTTGTCGAAGTCGGTGGCGCCCACGCCGAGCACGCCGGGGTACCCGGCCGGGTACATGACCAGCCGCGCGCCCTCGTTGCCGCCGGCTGCGACCAGGGTGACCCCGGCGCCGCGGGCGTAGTCGATGGCCTCGGATTCCACCCGGTTGGTGGAGTCCGCCCCGAACGACATGTTGATGACGTCGGCACCGTTGTCAACGGCCCAGATGATCCCGCGGGCGATGTCGTCGGAGTCCCCAACCCCGTCGCCGTCGAGCACCTTGACGGGCAGGATGCGCGCGCCCGGGGCCAGGCCGGTGATGCCCGAGCCGTTGGCCTTGCCCGCGATCATGCCCGCGAGGAACGTCCCGTGCCCGTTGTTGTCCGAACGCGCCCCAGGCTTACCGGTGATCGCGTTGAAGCCCTTGGCCACCTTCCCTTTCAGGTCGGGGTGGGAGGCTTTCACGCCGGTGTCCAGGACGGCCACGGTGATCCCGTAGCCCGTGGTCCGCGCCCACAGGTCCTCAGCCTGCAGCCGGCTCAGTCCCCACTGCAGGTCGCGGCCCTTGTCCTGTGTCGGCAGGGCCATGGCGTAGCGCGTGCGCGGGGTGTCGACGGCCAGCACGGTGTCGCCTGCGGTCTGTTCGGCCAGGGCGACCGGGTCCGGCGCCGTGGTCACCTGGACTGAACCGTCGTCGGTGCGCACCAGGGCGGAGACCTCGTCGGTGACGGCCGGAGCGGTGGCGGGGACGTCGGGTCCCAGGGTGGGGACCTCCACCGTCGGGTCGATCGGTGCCGGCTGCGCGTCGTCGGCCAGCGCGGGGGACAGTGGCGCAAGCAGCAGTGCCGCAGCCACGAGGCCCACAGCAAATCGGCGTTGTGTCACGTGTCACCCTTCCTCATCACTCACCATAGGACGTCGGCCACCGGCCGCGCGGTTCCGCCGTGGGTGCCACCGGCGTTGTGCCCGGTGCTGGGCGCCAGCAAACTGGTGGTGCCGGTTCGCTCGCGTCGGGGCGACCCCACAGGCCACTATCGGGGTATGCCGGAACTGCCGGAGGTGCAGGGGCTCGCCGACGCCATCGGGGAGCAGTTCACCGGGCACTGGGTGGCCCGCGCGGAACTCGGGAGCCTCTCAGCGCTCAAGACCTACGACCCACCGCTGGCAGCGCTGGCCGACGCCACTCTGCTGGGCACCGGGCGGCGCGGCAAGTTCCTCGTCCTGGACTTCGCGGACTCCGCCGGGGAGCCGTTCCATGTCGTCGTCCACCTGTCGCGCGCCGGCTGGATCCACTGGCGGACCTCCGAGCGCCTCGCGCCGCTGCGCCCGGGCAAAGGGCCGGTGGCACTGCGCCTGACGTGGCGAGACGACTCCGGGTCGACATCGGTGCTGGACGTGACGGAGGCGGGCACGCAGAAGCGCCTGGCGATCCACCTGGTGCGCGACCTCGGCGAGGTGCCGGGGCTCGGCAAGCTCGGCCCCGACGCGCTCGCGGTGAACCGTGCGGACCTCGCAGCCATCCTGCAAGCGCAGGGGAAGCGGCAGTTGAAGACCGTTCTGCGCGAGCAGTCCGTGATCAGCGGGATCGGCAACGCCTACAGCGACGAGATCCTGCATGCCGCGCGACTGTCGCCCTATGCGCAGGCCGACTCCCTGACCGACGCGCAACTCGACGCGCTGCACACCGCGATCGGGGAGGTCCTCAGCGAGGCCCTGGCCAGGGCTCGGGCGGCGGACCTGGGGCGCATCAAGGCCGAGAAGCACGCTGGCCTGCGCGTTCATGACCGCACCGGAGAGCCCTGCGACGTGTGCGGTACATCGATCGCCCAGGTGCGACTGGCGGACAGCTCGTTCCAGTACTGTCCGACGTGTCAGACCGGCGGCAAGCCCCTGGCCGATCGAAGGATGTCGAGGTTGTTGAAGTGACCGAACTGGCGACGCTGGTGGGGGCCGACCACGTGCTCACCGACGCGGGGGTGCGACAGGGCTACGAGACCGACTGGACCGGCCGGTTCTCCGGCTCCTGCGAGGCGGTGGTGCGACCGGCGGACACCGCGGAGGTTGCGGCTGTGCTGCAGTGGGCGGCCCAGAACGGCCGCGCCGTACACGTGCAGGGCGGCAACACCGGTCTGGTCGGGGGTTCGGTGCCGGTCGGTACCGACCAGCGCCCGGTGATCATCCTGGCCACCACCCGATTGCGCACCCCGATGGAGGTACGGGGCCGCAGCGCAGTGGTGGGCGCCGGGGTCACGCTGGGGGAGGTCCAGCAGGTCGCCGCGCAGCATGGGCTGGTGTACGGCGTGGACCTCGCGGCGCGCGACTCCGCGACGATCGGCGGCACGGTGGCGACCAACGCCGGAGGCATCCGTGTCTGCAAGTACGGGATGACCCGCTCCCAGGTCGAGGGGGTGGAGGCGGTGCTGGCCGACGGGACCGTCGTTCGCCGCATGAGTGGGCTGGCCAAGGACAACACCGGGTTCGACCTCGGCGGGCTGCTCACGGGCAGCGAAGGGACGCTGGGGGTCATCACCGCGGTGCGAGTGCGCCTGCACGACCCCGCGGAGGAGTCGGTGGTGGCCGTGTTCGGCGTCGACAGCCTCGCCGAGGCCCTCGAGCATGCACGGGCACAGGGCGGTGGCCTGCAGGCCGCGGAGGTTGTGGACCAGCGGGCGTGGCGGCATGCGGGGGGACCGGACACCGGCGACCACCCCTGGGTGCTGCTGCTCGAGGCGGACATCGAGACTGCCGAGTTGCCGGATGAGGCCCTGGTGGCCACGGAGGGTCCGGATCGGGCCCGGCTGTGGAACTTCCGGGAGTCGCAGTCCGAAGTCGCCCATCAGATGGGGGTGCAGCAGAAGGTCGATCTCGCCGTACCGCTGGAGCGACTCGACGAGTTCACCGCTGAGGTGCGCGCCGCTCACGACTGCACGATCTTCGGGCACGTCGCCGACGGGTCCCTGCACGTGGAGTTGTTCGACACCGGGGAGGACGAGGTGCTCGACATCGTGGTGAGGCTCGGTGGAGCAGTCTCGGCGGAACACGGTGTGGGCCGGGTGAAGACCGCTGCGGTGGTGCACGACCGGGGGGAGGCGGACATGGCGGCCATGTGGGCCATCAAATCCGCGCTCGACCCGCAGGGGGTGCTCAACCCTGGCGTGCTCTTCGCGGCGGGCCGCTGATGCCGGCTCGCAGACCGCCTCGCCAACCCCGCGAGCGGCCGTTGGTCATCGCGCACCGGGGCTCCTCCCAGTCACATCCCGAGCACACGCTCGCCGGTTACGAGAAGGCCATCGCCGAGGGCGCGGATTTGCTGGAGTGTGACGTCCGGCTGACCGCCGACGGCCACCTCGTCTGTGTGCACGACCGGCGAATCGACCGCACCTCCGACGGCACAGGGGTGGTATCGGCGCGCACGTTGAACCAGTTGCGGCAGCGTGACTTCGGAACCGGGGAGCCCGCTCCTGTCCTGCGGCTCGAGGAACTCATCGAACTGGCGCAATCGGCCGGGCGCCCGGTCGGTCTGGCGATCGAGACCAAACACCCGAATCGCTATGCCGGCCTGGTCGAGCAGCGGGTTCTGGAGGCGGTGCGCGGGTACGGGATGCTGCCGGGGCGATTCGACGTCGACAGCCCCGTGTTCCTCATGTCCTTCGCCGAACTGGCCCTGCGGCGCTGGCGGGAGATGTCGCCGGGGGTGCCGACGGTGTTTCTCATGGAGCGGGTCCCGCTGCGCGCTCGCAAGGGGTGGCTGCCATTTTCCGCCCGGGTGGCGGGTCCGTCCCTGGAGATCCTGCGGGCGCATCCCGCGTACGTGCGCCGGGTGCACCGAGCCGGCGGTCAGGTCTTCGTGTGGACGGTCGACCAACCGGCGGACGTCGACTTCTGCCGCGACCTCGGGGTGGACGCGGTGATCACCAACCGCCCTGGGGTCGTGACCACGCACATGGGGGTCTGACGGGCCGGTGCCGGCGCGGCCGCACCCCGCGGTTGTGACGAAGGTACCCGGCCGGTGGGGCGGTTTGTGGCGATGGTGCGGGGTGTGCGGGTGGGAAGTGCGATGGTGCGGGGTGTGCGGGTGGGAAGTGCGCACCGTCGTCGCAAAGCGGGTCCGGGTGCCCGCACCTTCGTCGCAAAGGGGCGGCAAGGGCTCTCTGGTGCCGGCGTGGCCGCACCCCGCGGTTGTGACGAAGGTACGCGGCCGGTGGGGCGGTTTGCGGCGATGGTGCGGGGTGTGCGGGTGGGAAGTGCGCACCGTCGTCGCAAAGCGGGTCCTGGTGCCCGCACCTTCGTCGCAAAGGGGCGGCAAGGGCTCTCCGGTGCCGGGCACGAGATCCGTTCGGGGGACTCCCACCCACAGGGTCCGCCGAATCCCCCTCTGACCTGCGGTTTCCGTAGGAAACGCGCCGCCGCGATTCGATTAGCGTCCCTTCTGAATGCCCGGAGCCGACGGAAACACGCATTCTTGGGGGACACGATCGGGGGTGGCGCCTTGTGAGCCCCCGAGGCCGCATGCTACCTTCGGAGTTGTTCGGACGTCGCTGTCTCCCCCGTCGGTGGCGTCCGAACTCTTTTGTTCTCCGGCTCGCTGCGAGCCAGTTCCCGAGCCCTGTCGATGACCTCCCGCAACGGCATCCCGGTGACCCGGGCAACCTCGAGGGCCTCGCGGTACTCCGGCTGCCAGGTCACGATCTCCGACCCCCACCATCCCCGATTCACGGCCACCGAATGCCCCGCGACCGTCACGGACACCGCATCCCGGGGGAGGGCCACGCGATCCACTGGCGAGCGGCGTACGCCGAGGGTCGGGGTCTGCCGGAACAACCACTCGGTGACGTCATCAACCGCCTGCGGAGGGGCCAAGGCGGTGATCACGACGGCGGGCCGGCCGTGCTTCATGATCACGGGCGTCAGCCACGCCTCCAGCGCGCCGGCCGATCGCATGCCGGCGAGCACCTCGGGGTGGATGCGGGGGTCGAGGTCGTCGACGGTGGTCTCCACGAGCACGAGGTCGACAGGACCCGGGTCCACCGCCTGCCCGGTGATCACCCTTACGACGTTCGGCCGCTCGGGGGTGTCCCGCCGGCCGGCGCCCATACCGACCTCCTGCACGACCATCGCGGGTTGCGGCCCCCAGTCGTCGGCGAGGAAGCGCAAGAGCGCCGCGCCGGTCGGTGTGCAGGCCTCGTGGGCCACGGGCCCGGCGAAACTCGGCACGCCGCGCAACAGTTCCACCACAGCGGGCACGGGCACCGGCAGGCTGCCGTGCGCGGTCTGGACCGATCCCGACCCCACGCACACCGCGGAGACCACGACCCGCTCCGGAGCCGACCGCTCCCACAGCGTCGTGACCGCAACGATGTCCGCGATCGCGTCCAACGCGCCGACCTCATGGAAGTGAACGTCCTCCACGGCCATGCCGTGGACGGCGGCCTCCGCCTCGGCCAGCGACTCGAACACCGCGCGGGCGGCCTGGTGACCCTGCAGTGCCAGTGCGATCTCCCGCCAGGTGCGGGCGGAGGTTGAGTCGCCGGTCTCGACCAGGCCACCCTGCGCAGCGAGTCCCGCGCGCTGCGTCGGAGCGGTGGCCAAGCGGACGGCCCCGGGCTCGCCGAGGTTGGCGAGGACGTCGTCCACGGCCGCCTGTGCGCCTGCCAGGCCGTCGGGATCCAGCGCCAGCAGCGCGCCGAGCAGCATGTCCCCGCTGGCGCCCGCACCGGCGTCGATCCACCAGATCATCGGGCGTTCCGGGCGATCCGGGAGGCGTGCACAGCTGCCCCGAAGCCGTTGTCGATGTTCACCACGGTCACTCCCGGGGCGCAGGAGTTGAGCATGGCCAGCAGTGCCGCGAGCCCACCGAACGACGCGCCGTAACCGACCGATGTCGGCACGGCGACCACCGGCACCCCGGTGAGCCCACCGACGACGCTGGGAAGCGCTCCCTCCATCCCGGCGACCACCACCAGGGCGTCGGCGTCATCGAGACGTTCGCGCACGGCCAGCAGCCGGTGCAGTCCCGCCACGCCCACGTCCGATACCACGTCGGCCGCCGAACCGAAGACCCGCGCGGTCGTCGCCGCCTCCGTCGCCACCGGCAGGTCCGAGGTGCCGGCACACACCACCAGCACGCTGCCGACGGCTTCCGGCAGCGGACCGACGACGGCGGTGCGGCCGAGTTCGTCCACCTCGACCCCGGGTATCTCGCCGGTGAGCCGTTGCGCCGTCGCCTCATCCAGTCGCGTGGCCAGCACCGCGCGTTCCGGGTGGGCGTCGCGCAATGCGCGCATGATGTGCAGGGTCTGCTCGGGCGTCTTGCCCTGTGCGAAGACCACCTCCGGGTCACCAGTGCGGTGGACGCGGTGGGTGTCCACCTTGGCGAAGCCGAGATCGATGAGGGGGTCGCGCATGCCGCGACGATACCTCCGGGGAGAAACCGGAGCCCAGTTCGCGAGGCCGGCCGCATACCCTCTAGGTGTGACACCGATCGGATATCTCGGCCCGGAGGGGACCTTCTCGCAAGCCGCTCTGCTGCAGTTGTTGACCGCCCAGGAACGACAGGCGGCCACGCAGGCCTTCGCCTCGGTGACCTCCGCGCTGCAGGCGGTCCGCGACGGGCAGGCGCAGGCGGCGCTGGTGCCCATCGAGAATTCCGTCGAGGGTTCGGTGCCGGCCACGCTGGACGAGCTCGCCAGCGGCGCCCCTCTGATGATCGCCGCGGAGATCACGCTTCCTGTGCAGTTCCACCTGTGGGTGCGTCCCGGCACCGAGCTGGCGGACGTCAAGCGCGTCACAACCCACCCGCATGCCCAGGCGCAGTGCCGAGCATGGCTGCATTCCAGGCTGCCGGACGCCGAGGTCATCCCGGCCATGTCGACGGCGTCGGCCGCGGTTGCGGTGGCTGACGAGCAGCACTTCGATGCCGCCATCGCAGCTCCGTGGGCCGGTGGGCCGCTGGGCCTGGTCAGCGCCGCGGAGGCCATCGCCGACAACCCCGATGCCATGACCCGATTCGTGCTCGTGCAGCCGCACGGTGAGCCGCCGGCCACCACCGGGGCGGACAAGACCACCCTGGTGCTCTTCATGCGCCAGGATCACCCCGGTGCACTGCTCGAGATCCTCACGGAGTTCTCCGTGCGCGGGGTGAACCTGACGCGGATCGAGTCGCGGCCGACGAAGAAGGTGATGGGCGACTACTTCTTCACCGTCGACTGCGAGGGCCATGTGGCCGACGCGCGGGTGGGGGAGGCCCTGGCGGGGTTGCACCGGCTGTGCGCGCAGGTGCGGTTCCTGGGGTCCTACGCCCGCCACGACGGCAAGGCCCCGGTCATCCGTGCGGGAACGTCCAACGCGGACTTCGCCGAGTCGGGGCAGTGGCTGGACAGCATCCGGGGCACCTGAAACAGCGGAGAACCGGCAGGCAGTCTGCCGGTTCTCCACATGCTTCGAAGCGGCTGGGATCAGCCCTCGATGATCCGGCCGGCGCCGGCGAACCGCCCGCGCCAGTAGCCGTTGTTCACGCTGTCGATGCGCACATCGGTACGCGGGTTGGTCGCGTGGACCATCCGGCCCTTGCCGATGTACATGGCCACGTGCTGGGAACCGCCGGGGCCGTAGAACAGCAGGTCGCCGGGCTTGAGGTGCTTGCGGCCGACGCGGCGGGCTTGGTTCATCTGGGCACCGGAGTAGTGCTGCAGGTACTTGCCGGTGGCCTGGCGGTACACGTACTGCGTGAAACCGGAGCAGTCGAACCGGTTGGGTCCGGAGGCGCCGGCGACGTACTGCTCACCGAGCTGGTTCAAGGCGACCCGCACCAGCGAACTGCGGGCGCGGTTGGCGCGCTGCTTCTGGCGCTGCCGCTTCTCGCGCTGCTTCTTGGCGCGGATCTGCTTCTTGGTCATTGTGGGTTTGGCTGCCACCTGCGGGGTCGCGGTGGTGACGGGCTCGTCCACGGCCTGGGCCGACGTTGCGGCCATGAAGGGCAGGCCGGCGGCCAGTACGACACCGGCGGTCAGAGCCGCGCCCGTACGGGAATTGCGCGCAAGAGTGCGCATGACTATCTCTCCTTCTCATTCCGCCTACCGGGTTAGCTGACGGGCTCGAGCAGAGAAGTGCTCTACCGCAGTTGTGCGGATTCGCCCCATGGGACGTGGGTCCCCGGTGCATCCCTGGGATGCTTGAGCGGTGCCCGGTCGTCGGCCGTTCCGACAAGGTCGTGGCCGGGCATTGCGGTACGACGTTACCCCGCATTGGCGTTTCGTAAAGCCCACTGTGAAGGACCTCACGGGGCTGTGAACCACCTCACATTCCCCGGAAAATCAGGGGTTTTCGCCGGATTCCAGACGTTCCAGCAGTGCGGCGACGCCGTCGTCGTCGGGACCGGGCAGGACGCGGTCGGTGATCCCCCGCAACCCGGGATGCCCGGTGGCCACCGTGACCGCGACGTCGGCCGAGCGCAGCATCTGTTCGTCGTTGGGCATGTCCCCGATGGCCACGAGCACATGCCCGGGCCAGCGCTGTTCGCGCAGCCGGGCCAGTGCCGCCGCCTTGGTCACGCCGCCCGGGCCCATCTCGATGAGCAACTGCCCGTGCACCGAGTAGGTCGGTTCCACCAGGTGACCGGCCGCATCCCGCACCTCCCGCAGCACCCGGTCGGCGTCGCGGTGGTCGAGGGTGGGCAGCGCCGCCAACACCTTGACCGTGTGCCCTCGCCACTGCTCGGTGCGGAACACGAAGTCGACCCGCTGCGCCCGCAAGGCCCGCTCCACCTCGGCGACCACGTCGTCGGGGATGGCATCGACGTGCAGGGGTTCCCCGTCGAAGAGGGTCAGGGCGCCGTTGGCGCACACGGTGATCGGGGAGAGGCCTGTCGCCTCGTAGACCGCCGGCAGCCACCGCGGGGGCCGTCCGGTGGCGTACACCACCTCGATGCCGGCGTCCGCGGCCGACCGCAGCGCCAACCGCGTGCGCTGCGACACCGTGAAGTCACGGCGCAGCAGAGTGCCGTCAAGATCGGTGGCGACCAGGTAGGGCATCAGCCCACCGGGGGGAGCGCAGTGCGTCCCCCGAGGTACGGCTGCAGCGCCGCGGGCACCGACACCGATCCGTCCGCCTGCTGGTGGTTCTCAAGCAGGGCCACGATGGTGCGGGTGATGGCGGTCAGGGTGCCGTTGAGGGTTGCCACCGGCTCGGTGCCCTTGTCGGTCTTGGTGCGGATGCGCAGGCGGCGCGACTGGTAGGTCGTGCAGTTCGACGTGGAGGTCAGTTCCCGGTAGCGCTGCTGGCTGGGGATCCACGCCTCGCAGTCGTACTTGCGCGCGGCGCTGGCTCCGAGGTCGCCGGTCGCCACGTCGATGATCCGGTAGGGGATCTCCAGGGCCTCGAGGAACTGCATCTCGTGCGCGAGCAGCCGGTCGTGCTCAGCGGCGGCGTCCTCGGGTGCGCAGTAGACGAACATCTCCACCTTGTCGAACCAGTGGACGCGGAAGATCCCACGGGTGTCCTTGCCGTGTGAGCCGGCCTCGCGGCGGAAGCAGGGGGAGAACCCCGCATAGCGCAGCGGGAGGGTGTCGAGGATTTCGTCACTGTGGTAGGCCGCCAGCGGCACCTCCGCGGTCCCGACGAGGTACAGGTCATCGTCGGGCAGGTGGTAGACGTTCTCCGCTGCCTGCACGAGGAACCCGGTGCCGTCCATGGCTGCGGGCCGGACCAGGGACGGGGGGATCATCGGGGTGAAGCCGTTGCGCTGCGCGAGGTCCATCGCCAGGTTCACCAGCGCCAGTTCCAGCAGGGCTCCCTGCCCGGTCAGGTAGTAGAACCGGGATCCGGAGACCTTGGCCCCGCGGGCGACGTCGATGGCTGCCAGTGCCTCGCCGATCTCCAGGTGGTCGCGCACAGTGGCGCCCTCGGCGTCGAAGTCGCGTATCCGGCCGCGATGGTCCACCACCCGGAAGTCGTACTCCCCGCCGATCGGCGCATCCATGTCCACGAGGTTGGAGAGCACGGCCACCGCATCGTGCAGTGCGGCCTCGGTCTGCCGGACCTCTGCCTCCGCGGTTTTGACCTGCGCCGACAGCTCCTTGGTGCGGGCCAGCAGGGCGGGGCGTTCGTCAGGGCCGGCCTTCGCCACCTGCCGGCCGAGGTCCTTCTGCTCGGCGCGCATCTGCTCGAAGGTCGTGAGCGCGGTCCGGTGGGCGCGGTCGGCGGCCACCGCGGCGTCCACCAGTTCCGGCGCCTCGCCGCGCCGGGTCTGGGAGATGCGGACACGGTCGGGGTCGGTGCGCAACACCTGCAGATCGATCACGGGATCGAGGGTATCGCCGTGGCCTACAGGTAGGGCCCGCCGTGGGGTCCGGGCATCTGCGCTTGCGACTCCGAGCCCTCGATGGCCTGCCGGCGCATCTGCTCAAGTTGCGCGCGGGCGGCCATCTGCTGGGCGAACAGCGCGGTCTGGATGCCGTGGAAGAGCCCCTCGAGCCAGCCGACCAGCTGCGCCTGCGCGATCCGCAGTTCCGCCTCACTGGGCACGGAGTCGTCGGTGAACGGCAGGCTCAGCCGCTCGAGTTCCTCGATGAGTTCCGGGGCCAGGCCGTCCTCGAGCTCCTTGATGGAGGTCGCGTGGATCTGCTTGAGCCGCTGCCGGGCCGCTTCGTCCAGCGGTGCGCTCTTCACCTCGTCGAGCAGTTGCTTGATCATGCTGCCGATGCGCATGACCTTGGCGGGCTGCTCCACGAGGTCGGCCACGTTGGCGCTGTCGTCGTCCTGCGCGACGACCACCACCTGGGCGGTGTCGTTGTCCTGTTCAGTCACCTGAGAACTCCGATGTCCGGGGCTGCCTGTGCCCCTGTCGTATCGTCACAATCCTGTCGCCCTTCTGCAGAACGCGCAGGCCCTCGGTGTCGAAACGGAACACCCGGTCCCCGCGTTGCACCGCCAGGAGCATCTCGCCCTTCTTGGCGAGCTGATCCGGCGACATACCCAATTCTGCCCGTCCCACTTCGCGCTCCCGCACCTCGAGGCCCTCGGAGGGGTCGAGCAGGTCCTCCATGAGCTCGCCGGCGATGGGGTGGACAAGCTGCATTCCCAGCAGCCGGCCGGCGGCCTCGGCGGTGGTGATGACCTGGTCTGCACCGGACTGCTTGAGCACGTTCGCGCTGGCCTGCTCGCGGGCCGCAGCTACGAGCTGGACGTGCGGTGCGAGTTTGCGCACCGCCAGCGTCACCAGCACCGCCACGTCGTCGCCGTCGACGGCCACGATCACTTTGCCCGCCGTGGGGACGTCGGCGTGGGTGAGGACCTCCTCGCGACGGGCGTCGCCGAGGATCCCGGCGACGCCGGGGTACAACTCCGACTGTGGGTCGGTTGGGTCTTTGCGCGAGGGCCGGGTGGCGTCCTCAACGGCACCAGCGTCGTTGGCGACGACCACGATCCGTTCCGGGTCGATCTCGTTGTCGAGCAGCATGCGCACGGCCGAGCGTCCCTTGACGCCGTACCCGATGACGACGGTGTGGTTCTTCAACTTCTTCCTCCAACGCCTTTCGCGGAACTCTTCCCGGCTGCGGGTGGTCAGGACCTCCAGAGTGGTGCCGACCAAGACGATCAGAAAGATCACCCGCAGCGGGGTGATGAGGAAGATGTTCACGAGCCGGGCCTGGTCGGTGGCCGGGGTGATGTCGCCGTAGCCGGTCGTGGACAGTGACACCGTGGCGAAGTACAGCGCATCGATGAAGTTCACCGGCGTGCCGGAGTTGTCCTGGTACTGCTCACGCTGGACGTAGACCAGCAGGGTGGTCGCGATGATGGCGAACGCGGCGATGGACAGGCGGATGGCTGCGGAGATGCCGGGGCTGAAGTCCCGGGCGGGCAGTGAGAGCCTGCCGCCGAGGCCCGAATCGTCCTTGCCCTGGCTCACGCAGCGCAACTTATCAGCAGGCGGCCGGACTTGACCCACCGCCGAAGTTGACACTAGCGTCAACTTCATGGCAGTCCTGCGGTCCATGATCGACACCGGGTCCGAGCAGTTCACGGCCAATCGCAGCGCGATGCTCGAGGCCTTGGCTGAGATCGGGCAGCTGCAGGCCCGAGTGGCCGCCGGCGGCGGGTCGGACGATCCCGACAAGAACGCCCGCACCATCGCGCGGCACCGCAAGCGCGGCAAGCTGCTGCCCCGTGAGCGCGTCGCCTACTTGCTCGACGAGGCCAGCGCGTTCCTGGAGCTGAGCCCGCTGGCCGGCTGGGGCACCCAGGACCCGCTCGGTGCGGGCGTGGTGACCGGCATCGGGACGATCAGCGGCACCGAGTGCATGATCGTGGCCAACGACCCCACCGTGAAGGGTGGGGCGCAGGGTCCCTCCGCCGTGCGCAAGGGCTTGCGTGCCATGGACATCGCGCGTCAGAACCGTCTCCCGCTGATCAGTCTCACGGAGTCCGCCGGTGCGGACCTGCCGCAGCAGGCGGAGATCTTCGTGCCCGGTGGGGCTAGTTTCAAGAACCTCACGCAATTGTCCGCCGCCGGAATCCCCACCGTGACCATGGTCTTCGGGTCGTCGACGGCGGGCGGGGCGTACGTGCCCGGCATGAGCGACTACGTGGTGCTGCAGAAGGAGGCCGCGAGGGTCTACCTCGGCGGCCCGCCGCTGGTGAAGATGGCCATCGACGAGGACGCCGACGAGGAGGAGCTCGGGGGCGCTGAGATGCACGCGCGCATCTCCGGGCTCGGGGACTACCTCGCCCACGACGAGCCTGATGCCCTGCGCATCGGCCGGGAGATCGTGTCGCACCTGCGGTGGCGCAAGCAGGGTCCGGGACCGGACCACACTCCGCTGGCGCCGCGCTTCGACCCCTCGGAACTGCTGGGAATCGCCTCGGCCGATGTGCGGGTGCCCTTCGACGTCCACGATGTCCTGGCGCGGGTGCTCGACGACAGTGCATTCGAGGAGTTCAAGCCGCTGTACGGCACCACGCTGGTCACCGGCTGGGGACACATCGGCGGCTACCCGGTGGGAATCTTGGGCAACAACGGCATCCTGTTCAGCGAGGAGTCCCACAAGGGGGCGCAGTTCATCCAGATGTGCAACCGCATGGATGTGCCGATCATCTTCGTGCAGAACATCACCGGTTTCATGGTCGGCACGCGCTACGAGCAGGGCGGCATCATCAAAGACGGCGCGAAGCTCATCAACGCGGTGTCGAACTCGACGGTCCCGCACATCACGCTGATGATCGGGGCGTCCTACGGTGCGGGCAATTACGGGATGAGCGGGCGGGCTTACGACCCGCGGTTCGTGTTCACCTGGCCCAACCACCGGATCGCGGTGATGGGTCCCAAGCAGCTCGCCGGGGTGCTGACCATCGTGGCCAAGCAGAAGGCCGGCGACGCGTTCGACGAAGCCGCATTTGCTCCCATCCGGGACGCGTTCGAGAAGCAGGTCGAGGACCAGTCCACGGCGCTGTTCGCCACCGGGAGGCTGTGGGACGACGGCATCATCGACCCCCGGGACACCCGCACGGTGCTCGGACTGGCGCTGTCAGCGGCGCACAGCGCCCCAGTGGAGGGGACGTCGGCCTTCGGTATCTGGCGGATGTGACGCCGGGGCGGCGGCATCTTGCGTGGCGGATTGCACCGGCATCGGGTGGCGTACGGCGCCTGTCGCCCGCGGCTCACTCCCCCGGCCAGTCCCCCAGAGTGTCGAGGTACATCCGTCGGACCTCGGCGATCCTCTCCTCGAGGTTGTCGCGGTCCCAGTCGTCGGTCGGGACCGGCGGCAGTACCGCCACGTCCACCGTGCCCGGGTGGATGATCATCGAGTGCGCGGCCATGATCTCGCCGCAGTTGCGCATCACGATCGGCACGACCGGCACCCCGGCCTGCATCGCCAGGTGGAACGGCCCTTTCTTGAATGGCAGCAACCGCGGTGTCGGCGAGCGTGTCCCCTCCGGGGCGATGGCGATCGACCGGCCGTTGCGCAGTGCTTCGACCGCCGGCTCCAGGCCCTCCCGGGCGGCGGCGTTGTTGCTGCGGTCGATGTAGGCGACGTCGTCGAGGGAGCCGATGGGGCCGAAGAACGGGTCCTTCTCCAGCGACTTCTTGGCAACACCGGTGAAGTCCTTGCGCAGCAGGGCGGCGAGCACGAACACATCGAGCTGGCTTTGGTGGTTGAACAAGAAGACCGCTGGCCGCGCCGCCCAGAGGTTCTCCTCGCCGTCCACGTTCAGGCGCACGCCAGCAGTCGCGAGCGCCAGGTCGGACCCCGTGCTGGCAGCCAGGTTGGCGCCCAGCGACCGGCTGCGGTTGAGGATCGCCAGTCCGGTGGCGGCGGCCACACTGCTGGCGAAGACCCCCATCGCAGCCGCGCTGCGCCCGAGGTCCAGCACCGAGGTCGACCGCGGGGTCTTCAGGCGCGCCACCGGCCAGCCCCGCTCCTTCGCCACCTCCCGCAACTGCTCGGTGGGGTTCAGCGCGCACGGGTACCCGACGAGATCCAGCAGCGGCAGGTCCTCCTCACCGTTGGTGTAGCCGAAGGACTCGCCGAGGTCCACGTCCCACTCGTCGGCGAACTCCACCACCCCGTCGGCCTTGCTCTGCCCCCACCGGATGTCAGTGGCGAGATCACCGGTCAGCCGGCCGTCCTCGTCGACTTCCATCTCGGTGCACACGATGTGGTCGATGCCGAGGTCCTCTGCTGTGGCCTGGATCTGCGGGCGAGTGGCCGACGACGCGACCACGACCGTGTGGCCCTTGCGCAGGTGCGCCTCCACCAGCAAGCGGGAGTCGGTGAAGAGCATCCCGGCGATCTTGCGGCTGAACACGTTGCGCGCCCAGGTGTCCATCTCCTCGGAGTCCCTGCCCGCCTGCCCCATCACGCCGACGCGCATCATCTCCGACACGTCGTGACCGCGGCGTTCCACATTGATGCTCTCGCGCACGGTCTTCACGACCTCACTGACCGAGATCTCCCCGCGGCGCAGGCGGTACTTGAAGAAGGCCGCTGCGGAGTAGCCGTCGATCAGCGTGCCGTCGAAGTCGAAGAACGCGCCCACCTGCGGGCCTTCGGGCGAGTTCTCGATCTGCTCGATCAGCCACTCGATGTCAGCCATTGGTGCCTCCGAGACTCGCCCGCTCGATCATGACCGGCTGGCCGAGGTCGGCGGCGATCCGGCGCAGGTCGTCCATGCGCCGCACGATGCCTTGCAGCTCCTCGGCGAAGTCCGCCCGGCGCCGCGCGAGGTCAGGGGCGTCGGAGGTGACCAGGTTCTGGTTCTTGGCCAACTGGAAGGCGTTGACGAAGTAGTCCTTCGATATCGACTCCGGCGTGTGGAGCGTCTTCTGCAGCCACCGCTGGCGCGCCAGGCTCAGCGACGATTCCACCAGGGCCTTCTGTTCCACCGCGGCGTCTCCGGCCGCCGCCAACTGGTCGGCCAGCACGCTGTACGCCTCGAGGAACGGCCCGATCACCCGGTGGGCCAGCACCAGTTCGAGCTTGCGGGCCTCCTCCAGGACACGCTGCGGTGTCAGCGCGGCCTCTTCCCAGGCGGGATACATGTAGGAGGCCTCCGTGGCGATCTGGTCGGAGAACTCCCGGGTGGTGGGGAAGAAGAACTCGAACTTCAGCAGGTCCTTCAGCCTCCGTGCGTTCTGCCAGGTCGCCGCTAAGATGTCCGCCGCGTCGTCCTCGGCTGCCTGGATCACCGCCAGTTCCGTGATGGCCCGGTTGAGGAAGAAGTGGATGACGGTGTTGCGGTAGAAGGCGGCCTCGTGCTGGTGATCCAGGGACACGTAGAAGACCCGCTCGCCCGGTCCGTCGTACTGCGTCACCACCCCCTCCTGCACGAGGTTGCGGAGGGTGTCGCGCAGCGGGCCGTGGTCGTCGAGGTTCACCTGCTGGGTCAGCGGCAGGTCGCGGCGCTTGATGTATTTCAGAAGTGGCTGCAGGATCCGCCTGCCCTCCTCCACGGTGATCGCCCGGTCACCGTTGTCCAGCAGGGCGAACGTCAGCATGGCGCTCGGCGTGACGGGGGTGACGGCGTTTATCCGGTTGCACGCCTCGAAGGCGACCATCGGCACGGCCAGGCGCGGCCGGGCCTGACCCTCGTTGTCGAGGGTGAGGCTCAGGGCGTCGGTCAGGGACAACGGTTCGCCGAACCGCAGATGCGCCCGGCCGAGCCCGCGGGACTGCGAGCGCGCGAACTTGTAGAGCCAGCTCAGGCTCTCCGGCGTCTTGGTGCCCCCCATTTCCTCGGCGGAGATGGCGCTCACCTCGTGCTGCTGGTCGTAGATGATCGAGGTGGGAACGATGCGCACGTCCCGGTCAGGGTTGTCAGCGAATGCGTCCACGACGTAGCTGAGGATTCCGTAGCGGGGCGGGCGCAACTTGCCGGTGCGCGTGCGGCCGCCCTCGATGTACCACTCGAGGTTGTGCTTGTTGTCCATCAGGTGCGACAGGTACGCCTTGAGAACGGCACGGTAGAGGTGGTCGTCGCGGAACTCCCGGCGGATGAACACGATCCCGTTGCGCCGGCCGATCTCCGACATGGGCCACAGGGCGAGGTTGGAGCCGCCCAGAGTGTTGTTGGGCGGGAATCCGTGGCGCTCCAGCGCCCAGCGCAGGACCAGCGGGTCCAAGTAGGAGCGGTGGTTGGGCAGGAAGATCAGGCCGGAGGTCTCGTTGAGTTGGCGCAGCTTCTCGACGTCGGCGGGCTGGTAGTCCACTTTGTAGGCACGGGAAAGCCAGCGCGTGAACATGTCCCATCCGGCCACCGATAGCCCGCCGGGTTTGACAGCCATCTCCTTGAGGTCGGAGCGGGCCTCGTCGCGCAGCAGCGAGACCGGAGTGCCCGTCTCCTCGGAGAGTTGCGCCAGAGTGCGCACGAAATCGGGGGTGTCCAGAATGTGTTCCACGGCCTGACGCTAGCCCGGGGATCGTCAGTGACGCCAGTGGTCGGGGGTCACGGGGTCTTCACGAAGATGTCCTCGCTGAAGGCGTTGTTGTCCCCGGGGGCCAGGTTCTGCGCACTCGACACGAACACGATCCGGGTGCCGTCCGGGGACCACACCCGCGGCGCCGAACTGAACACGCTCGAGGCGTTGTCGCCCTGAACGCCGCTCGTGTTCGAGGAGACCAGTTGTACGAACCCGGTGGTCAGGTTCTTCGTGAAGATGTCGCGGCGCGTGTTGGCGTCGTTGGGCACGAGGTCTACGGCCTCGGAGTCCCAGGCGAGCGAGTTGCCGTCCGGTGACCAGCTCGCGTTGCGGTGGGGCCACAGCGTGGGCTGCCCGGCAGCGTTGGTGGAGACCATGGTCACCGCGCCATTGCCGAGGTTCTTCACGAAGATGTCCTCGTGCACGTTGGTGTCACCGGCGACCACGTCGTTGGCCTTGGAGTCGAACGCGATACGGGTGCCGTCCGGGGACCACGTGCCCTTTCCGAGAACCCGCTGAGCTGGCCACCCGAGCTGTTGGTGGAGACCCTGGTGGTGGTGTTGGTGTTGATGTTCTTGATGAACAGGTCGGTGCTCACGTTCGTGTCATTGGGCACCAGATACGGGGATTGGGACTCGAACAGGATCCGCGTGGAGTCCGGCGACCAGACCGGCCGTTCGGAACCCATCGGGCCGCCGTTGTTCAACTGCTGGTTGCCGCTGCTGTCGCTGCTGACGCGGTGGAAGTCCGAGCAGTTCTGAAGAGTGCTGTTGCGGTCGACCCAGAAGATGTCCCAGGCGTTGTTGTTCTGGAACCCACACGCCGGGTTGAACTCCTCTGTGGTCGCGAAGGCGATCTTTGAGCCGTCCGGCGACCACGTGGGCCACCCACATCCGATCCCGAACCACTCGACGTCGCCGGTGTTGAGGTTCTTGCCGAAGAGGTCGTCCCCACTCGAGGGGTCGGTCAGGAGGTTCGTCGCCTCCGAGCAGAACAACAGCCAATCGCCCTGTGGGGAGAAGCCCAGACCCATGTTGATCCCGGGAGTGGAGGGGCAGCCGTCGCTCAGCGTGCCGTTCGCTGCATTGTCCACAACGCGGATCGCCCCGGTGGCAAGCGTCTTGAGATACACGTGAGCGCAGCCGTCGTTGACGCCGGGCACGAGGTTCTTCGCCTTGGAGTAGAACGCGATCTTGGTGCCGTCGGGAGACCATGTGGGGCTGCCGGCCTCCGCATCGCCGCCGTGGCCGTTGGCATCCGAGTTGACCCGCATGATGGGGCCGGCGGAGGTCGTGGGCTTGCCAGGCGGAACACCCGGCCCGGGCCCTGGATCAGTCGTCGGGCTCACGACGACCCGTTTGCTCACCTTCGCGCCCTTGCGGCCCTTCACGATGATGGTGATCTTGAAGGACGTTCCCGCAGTGGCCCTGCGGGCAGGGTGCAGCGCAGCACGACCGCTGTGGCGGGCTTCTTTTTCTTCCGCTTCAGCCTGGCAACCCTGCACGACATCGCGCCGTCCTTGACCTTGAGTTGCTTGGGCTTCTTGACCCGCCACGACTTCTTGAGCTTCATAGTGACGGTCTGAACCGCCGCCAGCGTGCTGTCCTGGGGGGCTGCCGCCTGGGCGGTCACCGGAGCGGTGGCGATGGCCATGGCCGCGGCCAGCAGGAGCCGGATGCTCGGCGGATTCTGCGTACCATGGGAACCTCCTGGGTCGCGGTCAGCATAGACCCACGTGCGTGCCCGGTACAGAGCGATCGCGCACCCCTCCCGCGAATGGCCGATGTTTGGGCGAGCCTCGATCACCGGCAGACTCCGATGGATAGGGGCTGCAGCGCCGGCCACTGTGCGGTTGGCCCATGACCTTGACCCAGCACCGAAGTTGACACTAGCGTCAACTTTGTGAGAATCCTGGTCGCAAACCGTGGCGAGATCGCCTGCCGGGTGTTCCGGACCGCCTCTCGTCTGGGCCACGGCGCCGCCGCCGTGTTCACCGAGGCCGATCGGGGGCGCTGCACACCCGCAGCGCCGACATCGCGGTCGCCGTCGGGTCGTACCTCGACACTGACGAGATCCTGCGCGCCGCGCGGCGGGTAGGGGCCGATGCCATCCACCCCGGCTACGGCTTCCTGTCGGAGAACCCCGGCTTCGCCCAGGCGGTCGTTGATGCCGGTCTGGTCTGGATCGGTCCCACGCCGGAGTCCATCCGGGCGATGGCGCTGAAGGTCGAGGCGAAGGAACTCGCGCAGCGTGCCGGGGTGCCGATGTTGACCAGCGGCACCGATGTCTTCCCCGTGCTGGTGAAGGCGTCTGCCGGGGGCGGCGGGAAGGGCATGCGCAGGGTGAACCGCCCGGAGGACCTGGAGGAGGCGGTCGCGGCGGCCAAGCGCGAGGCGGCCAGCGCGTTCGGCGACGACACCGTATTCATCGAGCGGTACCTGGAGTCGGCACGCCACGTGGAGGTGCAGATCTTCGGCGACACCCACGGCAACGTGGTGCACCTGTTCGAGCGGGAGTGCTCCATCCAGCGCCGGCACCAGAAGGTCGTTGAGGAGGCCCCTTCGCCGGGGGTCATCCCCGAGCTGCGCGAGCAGATGACCTCGGCGGCGGTGCGGCTCGCCACACAGATCGGCTATGTCGGGGCCGGCACCGTGGAGTTCATGGTCTCCGGCGACGAGTTCTTCTTCCTCGAGATGAACACCCGCCTGCAGGTGGAACACCCGGTCACCGAGACGATCACGGGCTTGGACCTGGTGGAGTGGCAGATCCGGGTGGCGCAGGGCGAGGTGTTGCCGGTCGGCCAGGACGAGGTCACCACGTCGGGGCACGCGATCGAAGTGCGGCTCTACGCCGAAGATCCCGCGAACGCCTACTTGCCCAACACCGGGATGCTGCGGGTGTTCGACGTGCATCCGGCCGCAGGGATCCGCGTGGACACCGGCTTCGTGGCCGGTGACGCCGTGACGGCCAACTACGACCCGATGCTGGCCAAAGTGATCGCCCACGGGCCGACCCGGGCGGCGGCGGCGGAGCGCCTGGCCGCGTACCTGCGCCGCGCCGGTGTGGAGGGAGTGGTCACCAACAAGGACTCGCTGGCCGCTGTGCTCGGCGAGCGCGACTTCCTGGCGGGCGCGACCACCACCGATTATCTGGACAACCATCCGGAGGTGCTGGCGCCCCCGGTGGATGCGATCCGGCACGCGCTGGCCGTGCTGGCTGTGCGCGACGTCGACGGGCCGGTGGCCCCGGCCGGGTGGCGCAACGTCCCGGCGGCCCCGGAGTGGCTGCAGGTACTGATCGCCGGCCGGCTCGTCACCCTGCGGTGGTTGCGGGAGGCTGCCGGCTTGCGCGTGCAGATCGTCGACGGGGATCCCCTGCTGGGAGAGGCCTCCGATGTGGGCCTGGTGCAGTTGAGCGCGAACAGTGTCGAGATCGACGGGGTGCTGACCCCGGTGGCGGTCACGGGGATCGACCACGGCACGGTCACTGTTGACGGCCTCACGCTGGCCTTCGAGGTCTTGCCGCGCTTCGACGAGAACGCGCACGCCGCCGACGCGAACGGGCCGACCACGCCCGTGCCGGGGACGGTCACCGATGTGCGGGTCGCGGAGGGCGATGAAGTGACCGCGGGGCAGATCCTCGTCGTGCTGGAGGCCATGAAGATGGAGCACACCATCACCGCCGACGCCGACGGCGTGGTCGCTGCGGTCCATGTCCGAACGGGGCAATCGGTCGATGCCCACCAGATCGTGGTCACCATCGAAGAGGCATGACTGCCTGTGACGAAGGTGTGGGGCCTGCGGGCTGGTTTGTGATGATGGTGGGGTTGCGGGGCGCGGGAGGGGTCACCTTCGTCGCACGGCGGGTCCGGTGGCCGGCACTTTCGTCACAACCGTCGACGGGGGCAGCCGACAGCGGCCCCTTGACCCCCGCCGAAGTTGACACTAGCGTCAACTTCATGAAACGCCCTGTGCGCATCGCCAACTGCTCCGGCTTCTTCGGCGACCGATTGGCAGCAGCGCAGGAGATGGTCGAGGGCGGCCCGATCGACGTGCTCACTGGTGATTGGCTGGCCGAACTCACCATGCTCCTGCTCGCCCGGCAGAAGATGAAGCACGGGACCGGGTACGCCCGCACGTTCCACCAGCAGATGGAACAGGTCCTGCCCACCTGCCTTGAAAAGGGCATCAAGGTCGTCAGCAACGCCGGTGGCCTCGACCCCGTCGCGGCGGCGCAGGCCATCCAGGACCTGGGGACCGGTGCCA
The DNA here is from genome assembly GCA_016703125.1 of Micrococcales bacterium. Taxonomy (NCBI): domain Bacteria; kingdom Bacillati; phylum Actinomycetota; class Actinomycetes; order Micrococcales; species Micrococcales bacterium. The sequence continues at coordinate 460,533 of JADJCR010000002.1, forward strand.
AGGTCGCGTCCGTCAGCGGCGACGACCTCCTGCCGCGATTCTCCGAGGTGGGCGACCAGTGGCACAACCTCGACACCAGCGAACCCTTCACTGGCCACCCTTTGAGCGCGAACGCCTACCTCGGCGCCCGCGGTATCGTCGCGGCGCTGGAGGCCGGCGCGGATGTCGTGGTCACCGGTCGGGTGACCGATGCGGCGCTGGCGATCGGGCCCGCGGCATGGTGGCACGGCTGGGACCTCGACGACCCGGCAAGCCTCGACGCGCTGGCCGGTGCCCTGGTTGCGGGCCATGTGATCGAGTGCGGCGCGCAGGCCTCGGGCGGTAACTACGCCTTCTTCCGCGAGGTCCCCGGGTTGGAGCACGTGGGCTTCCCCATCGCGGAGGTCGCCGCGGACGGCACCAGCGTCATCACCAAGCATCCGGACAGCGGCGGGCTGGTCAGCCCGGGCACCGTGACGGCGCAGTTGTTGTACGAGGTCGGCGACGAGCACTACCTCAACCCCGACGTGACCGCCCGCTTCGACACCATCGAGATCGACCAGGTCGGCAAGGACCGTGTGCGTCTGTCCGGCACGCGCGGGGAGAGTGCCCCGGAAACCCTCAAGGTGGCCATCAACTACCTCGGCGGCTTCCGCAACACGATGACCCTGGTGCTGACCGGAGCAGACACCGCGGAGAAGGCCGACGTCGCGCTGCGCACGATCTGCGGGGTGGGGCTGGCGGAGGCCAAGGTCCTCTCCCCGGCCGAACTCGGTGCCCGCAGCCGCCTGGGCGTGCGCGAACTCAGTGTCGCGTACACGGCGCCGGCCAGCGACGACCCGCGGGACGTGGCCGCCGCCCAGGGCCGACTCGTGCTCACGGCCAAGGACGACGACCCGAAGAAGGTCGGCAAGGCGTTCACGCGCCCGGCGGTCGAGTCGGCGCTGGGTTCTTACCCGGGGATGTTCCCGACCGCACCCCCGGCCGACGGCACTCCGTACGGCGTCTACTGGCCGTCGACGGTGGCGATCGAGGACGTTCCGGTGGTCGTGATCCTCGACGGCGAGGAGGTCGCAACCGTGGCCGGCGGGAAGCCTGTGAGCGCGCCGCCGGTCGCTGCACCCGTCCTGCCCTCGCCGCCGCAGGAGGCGATCATCGCCGGGCCGTTCGCCCGCCGCCGCTTCGGAACGTTCGTGGGCGCCCGCAGCGGTGACAAGGGCGGCAACGCCAACGTCGGCCTATGGGTCCGGCACCCCGCCGAGGACGCGGCGGTGGCGCTGGCCTGGCAGGAGGCTGACGCGCTCACCGCGCCGCAGGTGGACGCCCAGCACGACACCGCGCAGGTGTGGGCCGCGGATGTCGACCTCGACGTGGATGCCGAAGCCGTGGAGCTGGCCGATGCCCGATACGAGTGGCTGTGTGACTTCCTGACCCGGGAGCGGCTTGCGGAGATGCTTCCGGAGGCCGCCACCCTGCCGGTGGAGATCCATTACTTCCCGCCCCTGCGGGCGATCAACATCCTCATCAAGGGCCTGCTCGGCCGCGGAGTGTCCGAGACGACGCGTAGCGACCCGCAGGCCAAGGGCCTGGCCGAGCAGTTGCGTGCGGTGTGGATCGACGTGCCGGAGCAGCTCTTGTGAACCCCCGCACCGAACGCGGCCGGCGCACCCGTACGGTCCTGCTCACCGCGGCGCGGGATGCGTTCGAGCAGCGCGGTTTCGACGACTGCCGGATGAACGACATCGCCGACGCTGCCGGCGTCTCGCACGGGACTGTCTACACGTACTTCGAGTCCAAGGAGGAGATCCTCGGGCAGGTCATCGACGAGTTGCTCGTGGAGTTGCAGGACGACCTGCGCACCTCCGCGAAAGACCCCATGGCCCGCATCGAGGAGGCCAACCGCCGCTACCTGCAGGCCTACCGCGACAACCACCGGCTACTACAGGTCATCGAGCAAGCCGCGGTCACGAGCCCCGAGATCGGCGAGCGTCTCGACGCCTTCCGCCGCCGCTACCACGCCCGCGTCAGTGCCGCCCTGCGCCGCCTGCAGGAGCAGGGCCGGGTTACCACCGACCTGCCCGCCGACGTCACCGCCACTGCGCTGTGCGCGATGGTGGAAGGCTTCTCGCGGTACTGGGCGCGGCCCCTGACCGACGACATCAACCGGACCCTGACCAGCCTGTGGGTGAACGCCCTGGGCCTGGATTCGGTCGCTTGAGGCGAGCAGCGCCGGTTGGTTGATGTTTGGTTGGTTTCAGCAGTTGGTTGACGTTCACCTCACGAGCCCCACCCAACGGCACGAGCCTCAACCAACTGCGCGAGCCTCACCCAACGGCACGAGCCCCACCCAACGGCACGAGCCTCAACCAACTGCACGAGCCCCACCCAACGGCACGAGCCTCAACCAACGGCGCGATCGCAAGATTCTCCTTGACCCGAGCCAAAGTTGACACTAGCGTCAAGTTCATGAGACTCACCGCTGAGCACGAGCAGTTCCGCAAAGCTGTGCGGCAGGTCGTGGAGAACGACATCAACCCCCACGTCGACGAGTGGGAAGCGGCCGGCATCTTCCCGGCCAAGCAGGTCTTCTCCAAACTCGCCGAGATCGGGGCGCTGGGCCTGGAGTACGACCCCGAGTTCGGCGGTCAGGGGGCCGACCACTCCTACACGCTGGTGCTGGCCGAGGAACTCGGTCGCATCGACTGTGCCGGCGTGCCCATGGCGATCGCGGTGCAGGCGGGCATGGCGACCCCGTCGCTGGCGAAGTACGGCTCCCCGGAACTGAAGCAGAAGTACCTGGTGCCGGCGCTGCGCGGGGAGATGGTGGCGGCCATCGGGGTCAGCGAGCCCGACGCCGGCTCGGACGTCTCCGGAATCCGGACCAAGGCGGTGCGCGACGGCGACGAGTGGGTGATCAACGGCCGCAAGATGTGGATCACGAACGGCACTCAGGCCGACTGGCTGTGCTTGCTGGTGCGGACCTCCGACGAGGGCGGGTACTCCGGGATGAGCCAGATCATCGTCCCCACCGCAACGCCCGGGTTCAGCGTCGGGCGCAAGATCGAGAAGATGGGCAACTGGTCCAGCGACACCGCCGAACTGGTCTTCGAGGACGTCCGCGTGCCGGTGTCCAACACCATCGGTGAGGTCGGCCGCGGATTCCAGCAGCAGATGATCCAGTTCCTCGACGAGCGCCTCATCGGCGCTTACATGGCGGTGGCCAGCATGCGCAAGGCCCTCGACAAGACCAAGGACTACTTGCAGCAGCGCGAAGCGTTCGGCAAGCCGCTGTTGGCCAACCAGTATCTGCAGTACAAACTCGCTGAGCTCTACGCCGACGTCGACGTGCTGGAGGCGTACAACCGAAACTGCGCCGAGCGCTACCTCGCCGGCGAGGACGTCACCAAGATCTCCACGATCGCCAAGCTCAAGGCCGGGCGGTTGCAGCGTGTCGTGGCGGACACCTGCGTGCAGTTCCACGGCGGCATGGGGTACGCCGAGGAGAACTGGCCGGCGCGGTACTACCGCGACGCCCGACTGACGTCGATCGGCGGCGGCGCCGACGAGGTCATGCTGCGGGTGCTCGCGCTGCTGGAAGGCATGGGGCGCAAGTGAGGTACGAGGTCGCCGACGGTGTCGCGACGCTGACCCTGGACAACCCGGACGCGCGTAACGTGCTGGACGCCGACACCATGGCGGCCCTGTCAGACGGCTTGGTGAACGCCGGCGAGGATCCGGCGGTGCGCGTGGTCGTGCTCGCTGCCGAGGGCCGGGCCTTCTGCGCCGGCGCGGACCTCAAGGGGGCGTCCTCAGCCGATGCGGCGTCGTTCACCGCGCAGGGGCCGATGGCGCTGGTGGCGGTACTCGAGAACATCCTCGACTGCCCCAAGCCCACCATCGCCAAGGTGCAGGGGCATGTGGCAGGCGGGGGCAACGGGCTGGTTGCGGCGTGTGATTTCGCGGTGGCCAGCGAGGACGTGCACTTCGCCTTTTCCGAGGTGCGCGTGGGGGTGGCGCCGGCCGTGATCTCAGTGGTGTGCCTGGATCGCATGAACCGCCGCGACGGTATGGAGCTTCTGCTGCTCGGCGAGCGGGTGCCGGCGGCACGGGCGGCACAGGCCGGCCTGATCAACAAAGCGGTGCCCGCTGCGGAGGTCGAAGCCACCGTGGCGCAGTACGTGGACGCGCTGGCCAAGGGCGGGCCGCAGGCTTTGGCCGCGACGAAGAACCTGCTGCGGCGGGTGCCCGGTATGCCGCGCACCGAGGCGTTCGCGTGGACGGCGGAGGTTTCCGCGCGACTGTTCAACAGCGATGAGGCGAGGGCGGGGATGACTGCCTTCCTGAGCAAGCAGCCGGCGCCGTGGGTGGTTGACTGACCCCCGTGAAGGAACGCATCGCCGCCGACTTCCCGCGGGTGCGGGCCGAACTCGGTGAGCTCGTCCGGATCGCCGGGTGCGCCTTCCCGGGATTCCCCGATGAGGAGATCGAGCGGGCGTGCGCGCACGTCATGGATCTCTACCGGGCGGCGGGGTTCCCGCGTGTGGAACGACTCGACATCGATGGCGGCAAGCCCGCGGTGCTGGCCGAGGCGCCCGGCCCGCGCGGTAGCCCCACGGTCCTGCTCTACGCGCACTACGACGTGCAGCCGGCCGGGGATCTCGCGCTGTGGCACTCGCCACCGTTCGAGCCGACTGAACGTGAAGGTCGTCTCTACGGCCGTGGCGCGGCGGACGACAAGTCGGGGGTCGTCGTGCACGCCGCAGTGCTACGGGCCTTCGACGGGCACCCGCCCTGCACGCTGCGGGTCATCGTCGAGGGTGACGAGGAATGGGGCGGGCCGCTCGCGGAGTACCCGCGGCAGAACCCGGACCTCTTCGCCGCCGACGCCGTAGTCGTGGCCGACGTGGGCAACGCCAGGCTCGGCGAACCGACACTGACCACGGCTCTGCGCGGCATGGCCGCGGTGACGGTCGAATGCCGGACGCTGACCGGTGCGGTGCACTCCGGCATGTTCGGCGGGCCTGCACCGGACGCGCTGATGGCTCTGATCGGGTTGTTGGCGACGCTGCGGGACCCGCAGGGGGAGACCGCTATCGACGGGATCGCCGGGTTCGACTGGGACGGTCCCGGCCCGGACGAGGCCACGTTCCGGGAACTCGCCGGGGTGGTCGACGGCCAGCCCCTGACGGGCACGGGCAGCATCGCCTCCAGGCTGTTCACCAAGCCCGTGGTCAACGTCGTGGGCATCGATGCCCCCGCTACGCGCGGTGCGGTGAACGCGGTGATCCCCTTCGCGCGGGCCAGGGTGTCGCTGCGGGTGCCGCCGGGCCAGGATGCGCTGGCCGCGCGCGAGGCACTCATGGACCACCTGCGGACTCGGGCACCCTGGGGCGTGAAGGTGACCGTCACCCCAGATGTGGTGGGTCAGGGGGTGCGGGTCGACACGTCCGGCCCGGCGTACGCCGCCGCCCGCCGGGCGCTGCAGGAGGCGTACGCCCGGCCTGTCCAGCAGATCGGTGCTGGTGGCTCGATCCCATTGATCGACGCTCTTCGCGCCGCGGTGCCGCAGGCGGAGATCCTGCTGTTCGGCGCACAGGACCCGATGGCGCGCATCCATGCGCCCAACGAGAGCGTCGACCTCGCCGAGCTCGAACGCACGGTCCTCGCCGAGGCCCTGTTCATCGAGTACTTCGCGGCTGGAGAAAACTGACGAACGAGCCGACACTGGATATATGACAGTTGTAGATGCCGTTCGTCCCGAACCCGATGCCACCGTCGCGCCCGTCCGGATGCGGCCGTGGGGGTGGCTGGTCCTCCTCGCCAGTGCCATCGGGACCGTCTCCGGCTCGATCACGATCATGGACAAGATCGCGCTGCTGAAGGACCCAGCGGCCGGCTCCTTCTGCGACATCAGTTCCACCGTGGGCTGCTCCCCAGTGCTGCTGGCGTGGCAGTCCAGCGTGCTCGGCCCGCCCAACGCCCTATTGGGTGTGATCATGTTCGCGGTGCTCGGGACGTCGGGTGCGGTGGTGGCGAGCAACGGCCGCCTCGTGCCCGCCTTCCACACCGCGATGCTGGGACTGTCCGTGTTCTTCGGCTTGTTCCTGACCTGGTACATGTACGAGGTCGCCTTCTCGATCGGTTCGCTGTGTCCCTTCTGCACAGTGTGCGCGGCGGCTGTGCTGACCACCGTCGTCGGAACGAACCGGCTGGCTGCTGCCAACGGCTTGGGCCTGGCCCAGCGCCTGGCGCGCGGGTCCTGGGACGTCCTCATCGTCGGAGGATGGGGAGCCATCATCGCGGCGATGCTCTTCTCCGGGATCTGGCTGTAGGCTTTCGCATCCTCCGGGTCGGTGCCCGGTCGCCGTCCCCTGCGCGGGTATCCGGGCCGCCGAAGCGACAAGATCGACAGCGTGGGCATGACCGTGGCAGTCACTGGACCGACCGGCGAGATCGGGATCTCCACGGTCTCGGCGCTGGAGCGGGAGCCCGATGTCGACCGGATCGTGGGGATGGCGCGCCGGGAGTTCGATCCCGCTGCGCACAACTGGACGAAGACCGAGTACCGCCGGGGCGACATCCTCGACCGGGCCGCGGTGGATGCGCTCGTCGCTGAGGCCGACGTGGTGGTGCACCTCGCGTTCCTGATCATGGGCGGTCGCGAGCAGACCCGGCGCGTCAATCTGGCCGGTGCGCGCAACGTCTTCGAGGCGGCCGCCGCCCACGATCGCCCGCGCAGGCTCGTCTACACCTCCTCGGTGGCGGCCTACGGATACCACCGCGACAACCCCTTGCCACTGACCGAGGACGTCCCGGCCCGCGGGTCGAGCCAGCACTACTACTCCCAGCAGAAGGCGGACCTCGAGGCACTGCTCGAAGAGATCACGGGACCCTCGCCGCTGGACGTCTACGTGCTGCGGCCTTGCATTGTCGCCGGCCCGCGGGCCACAGCGCTGGCCGACTTCATGCCCTGGAACCAACTGGGTTCGCCACTCGTGGGCATGACGAGGACCGCGGGTCACGTCTTCCCGGCCCTGCGTCCGCTGTTCCCCGATCCCGGGGTGAGGGTGCAACTCGTGCATCACGACGACGTCGCCGCGGCGATCGTGGCCGCGACCTTGGGCAGGGGAACGCCCGGGGCGTACAACCTCGCCGGGGATGGGGAGGTGAGCCTGGGCGAGGTGGCCCAGGCGGTCGGTGGCCGGGCGGTCCGGATCCCGCATGCCGCGGCGATCGCGGCCTCCGACATCCTCGCCCGGGTTCCCCGAGTGCCGTGGTTCGCCGAGTGGATCCACGTGGCGCGGTCGTCGGTCGTCATGGACACGGGCAAGGCCAAGCGCGAGCTCGGCTGGCAACCGGCTCACACCAGCGCGCAGGCGTTGGCCGAGATGGCGGCCGCCTTGCCAGGCGGGGAGGGGTAGCCCGGTCGGCCGGGGCAGTCTACGCGAGCTGGTCGAGGGTGTACCGCAGGATTCCCGACCCACTTACCGCCGTTTTGCGGCGAGCCGTTTCGCTTCCTCCGGGTGGGGGGAGAATGGTCCCTGTGACACGCCGCATCCTCATCACCCTCGCCGCCCTCGCGCTGCTGGTGGTCGGTGGGTTCGCGGCGTACACCTACATGTTCTCGACCACGACCACGTACGCCAACTACAGCGCGCCCACCTTCGACGCATCGACTACCGACGACCAGCGGATCTTCGCCCTGCAGACCGATCTCGGGAACGCCGCCGCGGAGATGGCGCAACTACAGGCCATGGCCGGCAAGCTGCAGTTCGGCAAGATGAAGGCCCTTGGCCGGCACCTGCAGGAGGTCGCCGACGAACTCGAGCCGCGGCTGGCGCAGATCGAGGACCAGCAGGCCCGCCGCCTGCTGGGCGAGGGTATCGAGGGCCTGCGAACGGTCGGGGAGGGCTCGCAGGAGCTCGATCGCGACAAGTCCCTGCGCGGAGTCGACCAGGTTCTGAGCTCATTCGAGGCGCTCAACAACAGGTAGTGTCCGGGACCGCCACCGCCCTGTCAGACTGGGTCGGTGACCAATCTGCTGGTGGGCGTGGCGATCCTGGTGGGCCTTGCAGGCACGATCGTGCCGATCCTGCCCGGTGCGCTGCTCGTGGCCGGTGCGTTGCTCGTCTGGGCGATCGTGACCGGGGGGACCACCGCGTGGGCCATCGCGATCGGCGCGCTCGCGCTGGTCGCCGCCGGGCAGTTGCTGAAGTACCTGATCCCGGGCAAGCAGTTGAAGGCCAGCGGCGTGCCCAACTGGGTGCTCCTCGCCGGCGCCGCGGGTGGGATCGTCGGCTTCTTCATCATCCCGATCGTCGGTCTCATCGTAGGTTTCGTCGCCGGAGTCTTCCTGGCCGAGGCCGGGCGGTTGAAGACGTTCAAGGACGCCTGGCCCACCACGAAACAGGCGATGAAGTCCGCCGGCTGGTCGGTGCTGATCGAGTTCGGCTCATGCCTGCTGGCCACCGCGGTGTGGCTGGGTGGTGTGGTCTTCGTCGGGTAGTGCTGGTTACAACCTCCGGTCGCGCAGAACTGGGAAGTCCGCACGCACCTGGGCCGGCCTGTCCGGGTCCAGGTCCAGCAGCAGCACCCCGGGTTCCGGCAGGTCGCCGAGGACTTCTCCCCACGGGTCGACCACGATTGTGTGCCCGCCCATGGGGGTGCCGTTGCTGACCCCGGTCGAGTTGGCGCCGACCAGCCAGAGCTGGTTCTCTGTGGCGCGGGCGGTGGCCAGCAGGTTCCAGTGTGAGATGCGGGCCGCCGGGCCAGCCGGTGGGAACCAGGACGGCCGTGGCGCCGGCGTCAGTCAACGCCCGGAACATCTCCGGGAAGCGCAGGTCGTAGCAGGTGGCCAGGCCGGTCGTGCCCAGCGGTGTCTGCACGGTGACCACCTCGCCACCCGCCGACAGGGTCACCGCCTCCCCGGTATCGAAACCGAAGAGGTGGATCTTCCGGTAGGTCGCGAGGACATCGCCGTCAGGACCGAAGACAACGGAGGTGTTGTAAAGGTCCTCCCCGTCGCGTTCCAGGAATGAGCCTGCGTGCAGGGTCCGCCCGGGGGCGAGGTCGGCCATGTGCGAGACCCACGTGTCGAGCGTAACGGCATGGTCGAGGTTCTCGGCCACCGCGAACGGTCCGACCTCCCACAACTCGGGCAGGAGGATGAGGTCGGCGTCGATGGCCGCAACCAGCGTCCGGACGCGATGCCGGCGGGTCGCGGGGTCCTGGTCATCGGTCAGCGCCAACTGCACCGCCGCCACTCGGGTCATGGCGTCAGGGTATCGAGTGTGCCGTTGCTGGTGCATTGCTGCGACCCCTCGGCCGCGGCGAGCCGAAGCCACATTCCCGGGATAGGTTTCGGTCATGGAGCCCCTGGTTGCGGCGTGGCAGAACGGGATCGATTCTTTCCAGCGGACTGTGGGGCAGATTCCCGACGGGGATTTTCCCCGGCCGTCCCGACTGCCCGGCTGGACCATCGGCGACATCATCGCCCACGTCGCCGCGCTCGAGCTGGAACTCGGTGGTGAGCCGCTGCCGGCCCACGAGCCCGACTGGGATGCGCTGCCGCATGCCGACGACATGTTCTCGCGCTACACCGAGATCGGGGTGGACCACCGCCGGGGGTGGAGTCCGGAGGACCTGCGGGCGGACCTCGCCAGAGCGGCTGCGATCCGCACCGAGCAGTTGACCGCGGAGCCGCTGGATCTGTCGTCGCGGGTCAAGGGGGTAGGGGGGATGGAGCGCTCCCTGAAGCAGGTGCTGCGGATGCGTTGCTTCGACATCTTCTTGCATGAGATCGACATCCGCGACGCGCTGGGGATGTCGGAGCCGCAGTTGGGTGCGGCCGCGCGGGTCACCGCTGAGCTCATCGCCGACGGCCTGGGCTTCGTGTGGGTCAAGCGGGCGGGAGCGGAACCCGGTGACGTGCTGCACCTCGTCGTCGCGGACTGGCTGGATGCCTGGATTGGCGTTGGGGAGGACGGCCGCGGCCGCATGATCGAGCCAGGCGGTGCGACGACCACCCTGGCCCTGGCCCCGATGGACTTTCTGCGCCTGGGATCGGGTCGCGGTGGTGACGTCGCTGCTGCTGGCGTCGGGGGTGATCTGGAGCGGGGCCAGAAGGTCCTGGCCGGTCTCAACGTCTCGCCGTAGCGGCGCTGGTTACTGCCCGCTGAGTTTGGGCTTGTGCTCCAGGTGGGCGAAGCCGTTGTAGGTGAGGTTGACCAGGTGGGCCACGACCTCCTCCTTGTCGGGCTTGCGGACGTCCAGCCACCACTGACCGGTCAGCGCGACCATGCCCACGAGCATCTGCGAGTACATCGGCGCGAGCTGGTGTTGTAGCCGCGCCCTTTGAACTGGGTGGCCATCAGGTGCTCGACGTTGCCGGCGATCTCCACGATCAGGCTCGCGAAGTTGCCAGTGGGGACCGGGCTGTCGCGCACGAGGATCCGGAAGCCGTCGGTGTCACCTTCGATGTAGTCGAACAACGCCATTCCTGCCTGCTCGAGCAGCAGTCGCGGATGGTCCGCGCTGAGGGCGTCGGTGATGCGTTTGAGCAAGGTCTGCATCTCGCGGTCCACGACCACGGCGTACAGCCCCTCCTTGCCGCCGAAGTGCTCGTACACGACGGGCTTGGAGACCTCCGCGGCCGCCGCGATCTCCTCGACCGTAACCGCTTCGTAGCCCCGGGAGGCGAACAGCGCCTTCCCCACGCTCAACAGTTGCTCGCGCCGCTGCTGAGCGCTCATCCGGACCCTGGTCACGACCCCATTGTGGCCGGGTCGCGTAACTTCGCCTGCACCCGCTCTGGTTTGGGCCACTTCACGTTGTAGGCCCAACCGCGGTTCTCGGCGAACTTGATCATGGCCGCCGAGGGGTCGATCTGGCGTGGCAGAACCCCATGCCGGGCAGAGGTGGGTTCAGCGTGGTGGAAGTTGTGCCACGACTCACCGAGGCTCGGCAGCGCCAGCCACGCCACGTTGGTGGACTCGTCGCGACTGACGAACGGGCGCTTGCCCCAGATGTGACACACGGAGTTGATGCTCCAGGTGACGTGGTGGACGAGCGCGATGCGCACGAGACCGGCCCAGAAGAAGGCGGTCAACGCGCCCTGCCAGCTCCAGGTCAGCAGTCCGCCGAGGATCGCGGGCGCCGCGAAGGTGGCCAGGATGAACCAGGGGAAGGCGGAGGACAACCGCGCGGTGAGCGGGCGCTTGAGCATGTCCGGGGCCCACCGATGGGCGTCGATCGGCTCCTGCGCGATGAGCCAGCCCAGGTGCGCCCACAGGAACCCCTTCGTGACCGCCCAGCCGCCGGTCCCGTACCGCCAGGGGGAGTGGGGGTCGTCGGCCTGGTCGGAGTTGGCGTGGTGCTTGCGGTGTCCGGCCACCCACGAGGAGATGGAGCCCTCGAGGGCCATGGACCCTGCGACGCCCAGGAACGCTGCCAACCACGGGGTGGCCTTGAAGGAGCCGTGCGTGAAGTAGCGGTGGTACCCCACGGTGATCCCCACAGCGGTGAACACGTAGAACGCCACGGCCAGGGCGACGTCCAGCCAGGAGATCCAGTGGTTCCAGGCCACCGGCACCGCGGCGACCAGAGCCAGCAGCGGGATCACGATGATCGCAGTGACCGCCGAGCGGGCAGCCAGCGTGGGCTCCGGAGAGCGGGTGTGCTGCTCGGCAGTGGCGGTCATACAGACTCCCTACGTGTGCGTAAGTTTCTCTACCGTAACTTACGCAAGCGTAGGTTGTCGATGGTCTCTCACGCCACAAGTGGGCGGCACCGGGCCGGGAGCGGGCCCTCGTGCCCGATTGTGGGACCGAAATGTGCGGTATATACCTTTACTGCGGAACTGGCGGCACCACAACCGGGCGCCCCTCGGCCGCTCGCGCCCACTTGTGGCGTATCAGGCCGTCAGAGTCCCGCGGAGCACGCTGACCGTCGAGTGACCGGGGTCGCCGTCCAGCGGTTCATCGGAGACGTCGACCGCGGTGAAGGTCTGCAGGTCGACGCCGGGCGGCACCGGGAACGTGGCCTCGGTCTCGCCAGGTCCGAGGGACCCGAGCGCGATCAGGCCGCTGTCGTCAGGGCTCAGCAGCCAGACCTCGTAGAAACCCTCCGGACCCGCGAGATTGGTGGCCGTAACGGTGACCGTGTAGCCGTCGTCGGCGCGGTTCAGGGTCGCCTCGGCCTGGCTGCCGCCGCGGTCGGGGCCCTCCGGAAGCGGGCTGAGCGCCGCCGAGGCCACGACTTGCTCCGGGGTGTCCTGGCCGGTGATGACCGCCACTGACGCGCCGCCGATGAGGATTCCCGCCACCGCCGCGGCCACCAGTCCCCGCCAGCGCGGGCGGGCGGGGGCAGCGGTGCGGGGAGCCAGCGGGACGGGCTCGGCGGCCAACTGCTCGCGGATGCTCTCCCACACCTGCGGTGGTGGCTCCTGCAGGGTGCCCGGGCCGCCGGACGCGCGGCCGACCAGGACCACTTCGCGCAAGGAGTCCACCTCTGCCCGGCACCGTACGCAGGCAGCCACATGCTCCAGGCACGAGGGATCGACCCGCTCGCCGAGGCAGATCAGGGCGAGGTCCTCGGGGTCACAGTGCTGCTGCATGGGTCACCTCCAATCGTGCACGCAGTTTCAATAGGGAACGGCGGATATGGCTCTTCACGGTACCGAGCGGCAGTTCCAGTCGTTCAGCGATCTGCTGGTGGGTCAGGTCGTCGTAGAAAGCCAGTCGGATGATCTTCCCGGCGGGTTCGCCGAGCTGGTCGATCTCGTCGGCAACCGCCACTTGGTCCGTCACATCCGGGGAGTGGTGGGGGACCTCTGGCGGGTTGTCCAGCGGTACCTCGTCGCGGCGCTTGCGGTGGAAGTCGGCGATCCGGCGGCGGGTGATGGCCAGCAGCCACCCGGGGACATTGCCGGCCCCCGGATCGAAGGAGTGGCGGCTGCGCCACGCCGAGATGAAGACGGCCTGGGTGATGTCCTCGGCGTCGGCCGCCGACGGGACCGAGCGCAGCGCGACGGTGTAGACCAGCCTCGACCAACGCTCGTAGGCCTGCGCCAGTGCGGACTCGTCCCCCGCCGCCAGTAGCCGCCCGATTTCAGCGACATCAACTTCCGGCATGGGGCGAGTGTCCCACATGGCGCAGGCCTCGCGAACGGGTGAAGCGATCACAGTCATGTCACTTCACCTGCGGGGATCACCCGGCCGGGTTGGCGGGCAGCAGCACCTGGTTGATGCCGTGCGCGATCTGCCGGTTGCCCTTGTTGATGTCGGCCTGGACGACCTTCGCGTTCTTGGTGACCGAGGCGCCGTCCTTGATGAAGACCTTGCCCTTCTTCACGGCCACCGTAAGGCGCTTGCCCTGGGCCGTCTTCAGTTTGGCGCCGTCGGACTTCGCGGCCATCTTGGCGGTGATGGGCTTGCCCGGCACCACGTGGTAGAGCAGGATGTCCTCGATGGCATCGATGCTGAAGGCCGCGGCGATCGTCTGGAAGGCCGCCTGCTCGGAGGCCGGCTTAGTCCCGGTGAGTCCGGTCACCAGGCCCATGAACGCCCGGTCCTGCGGGGCGAACGCGGTCAGCCGGGTCTTGCCCTTGGTGAGTACGGACACCGGGCTGTCGGGCTTGGCGCCGATGACTGCGAGCACCGCCTCGGTGAGGATGTCGTAGTCCTTGCCGTTGTTGTCGCCGGTGTCCTGGTCGACCAGAACACCCGCCAGTGGGGCGGTGCCAGCCTTGGCGGCTGGGGGCCAGCGCCAGGCCGAGGCCCAGTGCGGTGGTGGCTGCGACCGCGGTGCCCGCGGCCAGTGTGCGCTTGATGGTCATGTTTCCTCCTGTGAGTGGGTTACACAGAGGAGTTCGCAGGGCGCCTAGGATTTGGATGCAGCGATTTTGGAACGATTTTGACGCGTGTGTCGTGGACAGCTCAGCGCGCCTCGAACTCCACGGTCTCGGCCAGCCCAGTCCGCAGGTCGCGGGCGAACCAGCCGAGTTCGGCCATCGCTTTGGCCGGGGACCCGAGGTACGACGCACGGGAGACCCGCAGTGACTCGGCCCGGTACGTCGACGGCAGCGCCACCGCCCGTTCAACCAGACCCATCAGCCGGGCGCTGGACCCGACCACCGGATCTGGCAGGACGATCGGCGCCTTCCCGCCGGCGATCTCGGCGGTGATCCGCAGGACCTCGACGAGGCTGGTCTGCGGACCGGCCAGCATATAGGCCTCACCGGCCCGGCCGCGTTCCATGGCCAGCACGTGCCCGTGGGCGATGTCGTCGACATGTGCCATGCACAGGCGCAGGCCTGCCGGGGCCGGTACCCGGTGACCGCGGGCGGTTCGGCGGATCAACTCGCCGACCTGGCTGGTGTCGCCCGGTCCGTAGATGGCGCCCGGCATCACGGTGACGACGTCGAGGCCGCGGTCCGCGTACTGGTCGGCGATCCGATGGGCCTGGGCCTTCGTGTGGTCGTACACCGACAGGTGCTCCCCGGTGTAGGTGTAGGTCTCGTCGCGAACCTCACCGTGGGTGTCGGAGTTCACCGCCAGCGTCGAGGTGTAGACGATCCGGGGGACCTCGGCCTCCTGCGCGGCGTCGAGGGCGTTGCGGGTGCCTTGCACGTTCGTGGCCCAGCCGCGCTCGGGGTGGTCGCTGCCGACCTCGTACCACCCCGCCACATGGAACACCCCGTCGGCGCCGCGGAACGCCTCGATCAGGGAGGTGCGGGAGGTCACGTCCCCCGGCACCACCTGCACGCCCAGGTCCCGCAGCGCCCCGGCTTTCTCGGGCGACCGCACCACCGCCACCACTTCATGGCCCGCGTGCCGCAACTCGGCGGCCAGGTGGCCCCCGACGAAGCCCGTGGCGCCGGTCAGCGCGTATCGCATGGCACTCAGGCCACGAGGCGCAGAAGGCGCCCGTCGATGGTGGTGAGCAGCAGTTCCCCCCGGCGGTCCAGACCGAATGACGTGAGACCGTCGGCGCTGGCGATGCGCTTGCTCTTCCCGTCGCGGTACGCCCAGATCCGGCCGCTGCCGAAGTCGCCGTACACATACCAGCCGCGCAGTGATGGGATCGCCTCCCCGCGGTAGACGTATCCGCCGGTGATGCTTTGTCCCTTGCCGCGGGGGTAGGACAGCACTGGCGGCGTGGGCGAGCGCCCGTCGCACCGGTCCGGGTTGTAGGAGCGTCTGCCCTCCCGGCAGGACCAGCCGAAGTCCACGAGCGGGGAGTCGACGGCCATCCGGTCGACCTCCTCGACCGCGTTCTGCCCGACGTCCCCGATCCAGATCTGATCGGTGACCGGGTCGATACTGAACCGCCACGGGTTGCGCAGACCGTAGGCGATCACCGGGCTGCTGCGGCGAGGGTTGCCCGCCGGGATGCAGTACCTCTTGGCGCCGCACGTCGGGTCGATCCGCAGGATCTTCCCGCGCAGGTCACTGAGTCTGCCGGCCGCCCCGAAGGGGTCCCCAGCGCCGCCACCGTCACCGGTGGAGATGTACAGCAGCCCCTTGTGGAGCTGCACCTGCCCACCGTTGTGGTTGGCGTACTCGGGGTGCTTGATCCGGATGATCTTGCGTTGCCCCCCGCCCTTCGTGAAGCGGGACACCTGCAGAGCGCCCTCGCCGTCGGTATACGCCGCGTAGAACCGTTTGGCGTCGATGCGTGCCATGGACAGCAGGCCCCCTTCGCCGTCACTGGACACCGGGACGCGGAACCAGGTCCGCGGCTGGCCCTTCGTGGGTACCTTCACGATCCGCCCGGGCTTCTCCGTGACGAACAGCGTCCCGCTCGGGGCGGAGACGACACTGGTCGGCTGGTTCAGCCCGGTGACAACCGGATTGACGTCGACCATGGACAGTGCGAGCAGCGACTCGGCGAGCATGGGGTCAGCCTAGGCACGCCCGCCACGGCGTCAGGCAGCCGCCACCTTGTGGGAGTTGCGCCGCCAGACCAGGAACGTGCCCACGCCCAGGAAGACCTGCGGCACCCACGAGCAGGCGCGCCACACCAGCGTGGCCGCCAGGGCGTCGTTCTGGTCCATCCCGAAGGCGACCAGCAGCGCGGTGAGGGCCGCGTCGACAGTGCCCAATCCGCCCGGAGTGAGCGGGATCATGGTGCCGAGCCGGGAGATGGCGAAAGCGGCGAAGGCCTCCGCGGCGGTCAGGCCGGACGACCGGCCGTCGGAGACCGCGCGGATGGCTACGAACAGGATCAGGTACTGCCCGAAGATCATCCCGAAGTTGGACAGCGTGATGGAAGCCCAGTGCTTGGACACCACGCCCACGATCTGCGACCGGAAGTCCAGCACCTGCTGCACGACGTCGATGTCCTTGTGGAAACGGTGCAGGAAGGGGTTCGCTATCCGCTGTCCGATGGAGCCGATCTTGGCGGCGAGTTCCTCACTGCGCAGGATCAGGGCGAAGATCACCACCGCACCCACGATGGCGATCACGCCGACAACAGCCGCAGTCAGGTACTGATCGGGGTTCTCACCGCTGACGAACAAGAGCACGACCCCGATGACCGGCAACCCGAGCGTCATGAAGACGCTCCACACGCTGGTGATCGCGATGCCCGTGGCGGCCGCCGCGGAGGAGACCTTGTACGTGGCGAGCATGGCGTACTGGACGCCCAAGCCGACTGCGCCGCCGGCGGGCACGGCGTTGGAGATGGTGAACGAGGTCTGCCGCACCACGAAAGCCGGCCGGTACTTCAACCCGGGGATGGCCGCCATCAGGGGGAAGACGTAGACCCACAGGTTGACCAGGATCGCCAGCACCAGGGCGGCCTTGTCGGCGTTGGTCATGTCCTGCACGGCGTCCCAGGCGTCCTGGTAGTTGCCGAGTTTCGGAAGGATTCCGGCGAAGACGATGACCAGCGTCACCAGCGTGACGGCCCCGGCGATCAGGCTCTTCTTCTTGTCCAGCTTGGGGATGTCGGGGTCCACCCGGGACGCGGCGGGATCGTCAGTCACGTGCTCACCGTGCCATATCCAGGTCCCACACCCGCACACCCCCGAGGATCCCGGCGAGATTGGGCACGATGGTCACGTCGTTGCCGAGGTCGGTGGTCAGATGTTTGGCGTTGCCGCCGCCGACATACAGGTGGTCCCAGCAGAAGACCGGTCGCAGGCCGTCGACCGTGGCCAGGATCCTTCGCGACCAGGTCTTGGCGCCGAGCCGCTTGAGTTGTGCCTTGCCCATCCACGTGTCGTAGGTGTGGCCCTTGCGCACCGGGGCGTGCGACATCTCCAAGTGCGGCGCCAGTCGCCCCCCGTCGTACATCGCGCAACCCAGTCCCGTGCCGAGGGTGAAGACCACCTCCAGCCCCGTCCCGCGGATGACGGCGGCGCCCTGCACCTCCGCATCGTTGAGTACCCGCACCGGCACGGCGAACTCCGCCTCCAGCACAGCGCCCGCGTCCCAGTGCCGCCATGCAGCGTCGAGCGCGGGATCCTTGTGGCTGTACGGGCCGCGCAGGTTCGGGTAGTGCGGCGTGACCACGACCACGCCGTGCCGGATCATCCCCGGCATCCCGACGGTCACCCGGTCGAAGCGCGGCATGTCCGCGGCCAGTCCGAGCAACACCTTCACGAACCGCTGCGGCGACAGCGGGTAGGGGGTCTTGATCCGGACGCGCTCGGCGACCAGTGCACCGTCACGGTCGACCACCCCGGCTTTGATCCCCGATCCCCCGCAGTCGATTCCCAATGTGCGCATGGGGCCAAGCCTGCCCGACGCGGGCTGTCAGGTGCCCGGTGGCTGGTCCGGGGTGGGGGGTGACTGGAACCCGGGCATCCGCCAGGCGTTGACGATCTTCGCCAGTGCCGTGACCAGGAACAACTGCCCGACGATCGCCTCCAGCACGGCCACCGACTGCCCGGGGTTCGCCGCCGGGACGAGGTTCCCGTAGCCGGTGGTGGTGAGGGTGATGAAGCTGAAGAAGAGGAAGTCGGCGTTGTCCCCGTGGCCGGCGGCGCCGAAGAAGGCCGGGTCGGTCTGCCAGACGGAAATCGCCCGGTAGCTGAACGCGAACATCATCCCCAGCATCACGTAGATGCACACCGCGCCGAGGACCGTTCGCACGTCGACCATGGAGCGGCGCAATAGGTGTCGCACGATGACCAGCGGTGCCACGAGGTAGAGCACCACGCTGACGAGCGCGAGCCACCGGGTCACAGTCGCGTCGAAGGAGTAGACGACGTTGAACAGGGCCGCGGTCACCACCAGCACTGCGGTGGCCAGGCAGGCCCAACCGGCGACGCGCTGGGCGTTGCGGGACTCGGAGACGGAGAACGTCAACCACAGGGTGAGCAGTTGCACGAGCATGACGACCGCGATCCCCTCCGGGCCGTCGGCGTACACCGACGCGACATAGGCCAGGCCCAGCAGGAGCAGCACGAATCCGTACCTGTTGTCCGAATCCTGGTTGGTGAGGACGCCGACAAGGTGAGCCGCCGGACGCTGGCGTGCCATCGTCTACAGGCCGGCGGGATCGGATTGGCTGAGTGTGCCCTGCGCGGCCGCGGCACCACCTTTAGTCGGCTTCCCGCGCAGGATCCATTCGAAGAACACCGCGACCATCGCCCCGACCAAGGGTCCAACCAGGTAGGCCCAGTACGAGGTGAAGTCCCAGCCGACGAGGGCGGGAGCGAACGATCGCATGGGGTTCATCGAGGCTCCCGTGACCGGCGCCCCCCAGACGGAGACCAGCCCGATGTAGCTGCCCACCGCGATGGCCCCGGCGATGCCGATGTTGCGCGCCCCCGTGGCGGTGCCGAGGATGACGCTGACCAGCCCGGCTGTCAGCAAGGCCTCCATGCTCGCCGCACCGAATGCGCTGACGCCCGCGGCGGGGACGGTGGCGCCGGCCATGATGCCCCCGAAGCTCCACTGCAGCAGTAGGCAGGCCAGCACCGCGCCGACGAACTGCGCCGCGATGTACCCGGGCACCCGTAGCCAAGGGAAGTTGCCGCGCACGGCGAATGCGATCGTGACGGCCGGGTTGAGGTGGGCGCCGCTGATGGTGCCCATGAAGAAGATGATCCCCATGACCATCATTCCGGGGGCCAGGGCCTTCATCGCCAGCGTGAGGTCGGAGCCGAAGACCTGCGCCCCGACGACGCCCGCGCCCGCGGCGACGACAACCAGCAGGAACGTCCCCCAGGCCTCGCTGAACAGCCGGCGGTATTCAAGGCTGGTGTCGTCGAACTGCCGCGCGTCTTCGACCTGCCGGTGGAACCGCTCTTCCAGCAGGCGGACGAGCGGCTCCCCGCCGTTCTCACTCATGAGCCACACGGTGTCCCACCTGATCATGGTCGGCAAGCATCGACGCGGTGTGTCGGGAGATCACGATCTCAGCGCGTTCCGGTCCGAGGGGTGTTGGTCGGGGCTTGCGGGAAGTACGATCATGCCGAGCCAAGGAGGCCGATCATGCGCCGCACTCTCGTAACGATGTCCCTGGTGGCCGGACTGGCTGCACCCGCGGTGCTCGTCACCCCGGCGCAAGCAGCCACGTCCTTCCCGCGCAAGGCGGTCCAGCAGGCCATTGCCAACCAGATCCGCGAGGTCGTCGGGCAGAAGGCCACGGTCAAGTGCCCGGCCCGCAAGAACTGGGTCAAGGGCAAGGTCATGTTCTGCACCGCCACACCCACCAACGGGGCAGCCTCCTACCGCGTGAAGGTGACGCTGGGCAACCCGAAGACCTACACCTTCAAGTGGCTGAAGCTGGGCTGACCGGGGTCGGTCGCGCGCGCGGCCGGTTCGTTTCGCTCCCGCCTGCGGCTGGTCCGGGTCCGGGGTGCGCGCTGTGTGTAGCGGGGAGAGGTCCGGGCGTCGGGGAGCGATGCAACCGGTTCGTTTCGCTCCCGGGTAGCGGTTTCGCTCCCGCCTTCGGCTGGTCCGGGTCCGGGGAGGCTGGGAGGCGCCGGCCCACCAAGATCCGCCAGGAACGGCAGCACCCCGGCCACCGTGACGGCAACCGGGGTGCTGGCTCTCCAGATCTAGAAGGCGTCCTCAGACAGCTCCATGATCTCGAGGTTGGTCGTCTCAGCAGCGAGACGCTCCCCGGCCAGCAGCGGCAGGCGGTTCTGAGCGAACCACTTGGCCGCCGCGATCTTCCCCTTGTAGAACTCGACGTCCTTGGCCGACGCGCCGTTGTCCAGCGCGGCCGAGGCCACCTCGGCCTGGCGCAGCAGCAGCCAGCCGATGATGAGGTCACCGACCGCCATCAGCAGGCGGGTGGTGTTCAGGCCGACCTTGTAGATCTCCTGGATGTCCTGCTGTGAGCCCATCGCCCAGGTGCCCAACGAGCCGATGAGGCCCTGGACGTCCTCGAGCGCCTTGCCCAGCAACTCGCGCTCGGCGGCCAACTGGTCGCCGTCGCCGGTGTTCTTCACCGTCTCGGTGATCTCCGCGGCCACCTTGGTGATCGCCTGGAACTGGTCACGGACCATCTTCCGGAAGAAGAAGTCCAGACCCTGGATCGCCGTGGTGCCCTCGTAGAGGGTGTCGATCTTGGCGTCGCGGATGTACTGCTCGATCGGGTAGTCCTGCAGGTAGCCGGAACCACCGAGGGTCTGCAGCGACTGCGCGAGCATCTCGTAGGAGCGCTCGGAGCCCACGCCCTTGACGATCGGCAGCAACAGGTCGTTGATCCGCTCGGCCATGTCGTCCTCACCGCCGGTGAGGCGGGCCTGGGCGACCTTGTCCTGCCACATCGCGGTGTACATCACCAGCGCGCGCATGCCCTCGGCGTAGCTCTTCTGCAGCATCAGCGAGCGGCGGACATCCGGGTGGTGGATGATCGGCACCCGCGGCGCGCTCTTGTCGAGCATCTGGGTCAGGTCAGCGCCCTGCAGCCGGTTCTTCGCGTAGTCCAAGGCGTTCAGGTAGCCGGTGCCCAGGGTGGCGATAGCCTTCGTGCCGACCATCATGCGGGCGTACTCGATGACCTTGAACATCTGCGCGATGCCTTCGTGCACATCTCCGACGAGGTAGCCGATCGCCGGCTCCTTCTCGCCGAAGGTGATCTCGCAGGTGGTCGAGACCTTCAGGCCCATCTTCTTCTCGACGTTGGTGACGTACGCGCCGTTGCGCTCACCCAGTTCGCCGGTCTCGATGTCGAACATGAACTTCGGCACCACGAACAGGCTCAGGCCCTTGGTGCCCGGGCCACCGACGCCTTCGATGCCCTCGGGGCGGGCGAGCACCAGGTGGACGATGTTGTCGCTCATGTCGTGCTCGGCGGAGGTGATGAAGCGCTTCACACCCTCGATGCGCCAAGTGCCGTCGCCGTTGTCGAAGGCCTTGGTGCGTCCGGCGCCCACGTCCGAACCGGCGTCGGGCTCGGTGAGGACCATCGTGGCGCCCCACTGGCCGTCGATCATGCGCTCGGCCATCTTCTTCTGGTCTTCATTGCCGAGGTTGTAGAGGATGCCGGCGAATCCGGGACCGGACATGTACATGAACGCGGCCGGGTTGGATCCGAGCACCAGTTCGGCAACCGCCCACCGCAGGCTCGGCGGGCAGTTGATGCCGCCGAGACCCTCCGGGATCTCCAGGCGCCAGCCCTCGGAGTCCATCAGGGCCTGGTAGCCCTTCTTGAAGTCCTCGGGCATCTTCACCGAGTAGGTGGCCGGGTCGTAGACGGGCGGGTTGCGGTCGGCCGAGGCGAAGGTGTCGGAGAGGATGCCCGTGGCCAGGGTCTCCGTGTTCTTCAGGAAGTCCTTGGCGGTGGCGACGTCGATGTCCTCGAAGGGCGCTGCGCCCATCCGATCGGCCGCGCCGAACACCTCGAACAGGTTGAACTCGATGTCACGCAGGTTGCTCTTGTAGTGGGTCACCGGTTTTTCTCCCGTGTTGCTCAAGCACCGACAGCGGCGCCGCGGGTCGTGTTACCCGCCAGTAACTAATAATGCTACTCGTCGGTAACTTCGCGCAAGAGCGCGGGTGTCGCACATCACTCGACGAGGCCGCCGCGAGCACCCCTCGGACCCGCGACGGCCCTCGTTGTCACGGCCCTGTCAACTCCGCCACCCGGGTTGCGGTGAGCGTGCCGCCGTTGGCCTCACCCTCGGAGGCCAGACCTGCGCCGCCAGGGTTACAGCGCAGGTACACCGTCGCGTCGGCGGTGTTGGTGTACGAGGCCGTGGCCGCCAGCGGGACGTCGTAGTACTGCTGGGCGACGCTGGCGATCACCGGCACGGTCGTGAGCGTCCCGCCGGTGCTCATGAGAGTGCACGTGATCTCCGTGGTTGCGACTCCAAGGCGGTGCACGCTGGTGGCCGCGTTGATCAGGTACGAGCCGGCGGGCAGGTTGAGTTCGGCCACCCGGTTCTTCGGCTGACCGATCGGCACGAGCAGGGCGTCAAGCCCTGTGACCGCCGGGTTGTTGGCCACGTAGCCGTTGCTCGGGCCGCGTGGGCCCTGCGGACCGGTCTTGTTGAACGTGACCTTCTTCTCCTTCTTGGTGCACGTCTTGCCGACCTGCGCGTTGATGAAGCGCACGGCACCGGTCTTCTTGACCATGCATGCGGTGATGACTCCGGTGGTGGAGTCGGGGATCTTCGTTGGGACTGATGTGGCACTCGCGATTCCCGCTGCGGCAAGACTCCCAGCGGCGAGGCATCCGACTGCCACTACCCATGGTTGCGTCCTCATGATCGCCTCCTCGGACACTTCCACGGTAGGCAGCCCGCGCTCCGGAGACGAGTGCCCGCGAGCCGGCGCAACCGAACCTCCACTGAACCGGTGCTGTCCCTCCATCGGGTGCCATGGACCGCCGCCGTCGGCACCTGCACCTGCGGACGAGCCGGACCCGGACACCGGCACCCTCTGAGGTCGCGCCGACGTCGTGAACATCTCGTCACTGGATCAACAGATGTTCACAACTTCGCCGGCCGGAGGATGCCCCGATCTGGCCGCGCCCGCCTCCCGGCGACTAGCCTCGGTGCCATGCCCGTACGCAAAGTTGCACTGCTCACCGCCGGTGGCCTCGCCCCCTGCCTCTCCTCGGCTGTCGGCGGCCTGATCCAGAAGTACACCGAACTCGATCCGAGCATCGAGATCATCGGATACCTCAACGGCTACCACGGGCTGCTACTCGGCAACTCCGTGCCGGTGACCCAGGAGGTGCGCGACAACGCCGTCCTGCTGCACAAGTTCGGCGGCAGCCCGATCGGCAACAGCCGCGTCAAACTCACCAACGTCAAGGACTGCGTGAAACGCGGCCTGGTCCAGCCCGGCCAGGACCCGCTGCAGGTGGCCGCGGAGCAACTGACCAAGGACGGTGTGGACGTCCTGCACACCATCGGCGGCGATGACACGAACACGACTGCCGCGGACCTCGCGGCCTACCTGCACGAGAACGGTTACGAACTCACCGTGGTGGGCCTGCCGAAGACGGTCGACAACGACGTGGTTCCCATCAAGCAGTCGCTGGGCGCGTGGACCGCCGCCGAGCAGGGGTCGGTGTTCGCGCAGAACATCATCGCCGAGCACACCTCCAATCCCCGGATGCTGATCATCCACGAGGTGATGGGGCGCAACTGCGGCTGGCTCACCGCAGCCACCACAGTGAAGTACCGCGAGTGGCTCGCAGAGCAGGAGTGGAACCCGGGGATCGGCCTGGACCGCCGCGGCTGGGACGTGCACGCCGTGTTCGTCCCGGAGATGAGCTTCGACATCGCCGCCGAGGCCGAGCGCCTGCGCGCGGTGATGGACGAGGTCGGGTGCGTGAACATCTTCTTGTCCGAGGGCGCCGGGGTGGCCGAGATCGTCGCCGAGATGGAGGCCCGGGGTGAGGAGGTCGGACGCGACGCGTTCGGGCACGTGAAGCTCGACACCATCAACCCCGGTCAATGGTTCGGCAAGCAGTTCGCGTCGATGCTCGGCGCGGAGAAGACCATGGTCTGGAAGAGCGGCTACTTCGCCCGGTCGGCGGCGGCCAACGACGAGGACCTCGCGCTCATCAAGCAGTGCACCGACCTTGCCGTCGATGCCGCACTGCGCGGGGAGTCCGGCGTCACGGGACAGGACGAGGACGCCGGCGACGAACTTCGAGTCATCGAGTTCCCGCGCATCCGCGGTGGCAAGGCGTTCGAGATCGACCAGCCGTGGTTCGATGACCTGCTCGCCGGTATTGGCCAGGCCAAAGGCAGCAAGGAGCATGTCGAGCACTGAGGGCCCTGCCGGCGCGACCTCGCGCAACGATGCCTTGTGGACCCTGGTCAACGAGCGCCATACCGATGCCGCGGCCCTACCGATGTGGCAGCGCGAAGGGATCCGCTGGGGCCTGTTCGGCATCCCCGAGTCGAACGTGCGGGCGCTGCCGTCATTGCCCGGGACGCGAGTGGTGGAACTCGGCGCTGGGACGGCCTTCTTCTCGGCCGCACTGGCGCGCGCCGGTGCCCGGCCCGTCGCCATCGACCTCAACGCCGGCCAGCTGGCGACCGCAGCCCGCTGCCAGCGCGAGACCGGGGTGTGCTTCCCCCTGGTGCAGGCCGACGCCGAGCGAGTGCCCCTGCGGGATGGCTGTGCGGACCTGGTGGTCAGCGAACACGGGGCCAGCGTGTGGTGCGATCCTGCGCGCTGGGTGCCGGAGGCGGCCCGCCTGCTCGCCCCCGGGGGCCACCTGGTGTTCCTCGTCAACAGCGTGCTGTCCACACTGTGCGTGCCGGAGCGCGGGCCGGCCACCGCCCACCTGCAGCGCGACCACACCAGTCTCGGGCGCATGGAGTTCGACGGCGTGGAACACCATCCGTCGCACGGGCAGTGGCTTGCAACGCTGCGTGCCAACGGGTTCGAGGTGCTGGCGCTGCACGAACTGATGGCACCCGCCGACGCGCAGGATCACGGGTTCTACGAGATCGCAGAGGTCGACTGGGCCCGGCGCTGGCCGGTGGAGGATTTGTGGGTGGCGCGGCGCGTAGGCTCGGTCCCGTGAGCGACATGCGGGCCTCTGACGCGGATCGTGACCGCTACGCGGCGATCCTGCAGGACGCGTACGTGCAGGGCCGGCTCAGCCGCGCCGAGTACGACGAACGGCTCGACGCGGCGCTCACCGCGAAGACCTATGCGGATCTCGAGCCTCTGATTTCGGACCTGCCCGCGGACAACCTCCCCGTCCCCAAACCCGCGGCACCGGTCGTGCCGGTGGCCGCATCGGCTGGCCCGCCGATGGTCGCCGTGTTCAGCGCGGTGGAACGCAAAGGCGTCTGGCAGATGGACGACGACTCCTATGCCGTGGCGGTCTTCGGGAACGTGCAACTCGACCTGCGCGACGCGCAGATCACGGCCATGAACAACGAGATCCGCGCGTTCGCCATTTTCGGTGCCGTCGAGATCACGATCCCGCCCGGGATGCGGGCGGAGGTCACCGGTGTCGGCGTGTTCGGGGAGTTCAACCGCGCCGGAGAGGCGTCCGCGCCGGCCACGGACCAACCGGCGATCCGGGTTTCGGGGCTGGCACTGTTCGGCAGCGTGACGGTCAAGGAGAAGAGCTGAGACACGGCTGATTTGCACTAGGCTGCTCCGGGAGGTTGCCCAATGGTCGATGAGGAAGTTCAGGAGCCGGACGCCCGGGGGTTCTCGCGGGTCCTGGCGGTGGCCGCGCTCGTGGGCGTACTGGCCGGCGGCGGGGTGGTGCTCTTCCTGGCAGTGGAGCACCAACTGCAGAACCTCTTCTGGCACACGATCCCCGATCAATTGGGCGGCACGCCGGGGTGGTGGGTGTTCACCGTTCTGGTGGCCGGCGCCGTGGGCGTGTGGGCCGCACTCAAGCTTCCCGGCCACGGCGGTCACCGCCCGCTCGACGGCATGGGCGCCAACACGGGGCCGTCTGCGATCGGCTCCGTCGCCGTCGCCGCCCTGCTGTCGTTGTCCATCGGCGCGGTGGTCGGTCCGGAGGCACCTCTGATGGCCGTCGGGTCGGCGATCGCCGGTTTTGTGGCGATGCGCTCTGCGCCCGCCATCCGGCAGGTTCTGATGCTCGCCGGTGCCGCTGCGGCCATCACGATGATCCTCGGCAACCCCATGGTCTCTGCGGTCCTGATCCTTGAGGGTGCTGCGCTCAAGGGCAGCCCGGGGGGAAGGAAGGTCATGCTGGGGATCCTGCCGGTGCTCGTCGCCATGGGTTTCGGGTACCTGATCCAGGTCGGCGTCGGGGACTGGAACGGCGTCGGGCAGTCCCAGTTGGCGGTTCCCGGCCTTCCCGAGTACACGACCGTGAAAGGAATCGACCTGCTCCTGTCGTTCGCCGTCGGCATCGTGGTTGCTGCTCTCGCGGTGTTCGCGGTCGAGGCCGGCACCACGTACCAGAACCGGGTGAAGCATCCGCTCACGGGCCTGCTCCTGGCGGCGGTGGTGGTGGCCGGTGCGGCTGTGGCGACCCGCGCGATCACCGGCGAGGGTGTCGACCTCATCCTCTTCTCCGGCCAGGTGGCCATGCCGACCGTGCTGGGCATCACGTCGGTGGGTTCCCTGCTCGTCATCGCATTGGCCAAGACGCTGGCATACAGCGTGTCCCTGGGTGCCGGATTCCGTGGTGGCATGGTCTTTCCCGCGGTCTACCTCGGGACCGTGGTCGGGGTCGGCGCACCGCTGCTGGTCTCCGGGGCCACAAGTTCGCCGCTGGTCGCGGCCGGGATCGCGGCGGCGGTGGCCGCGGTCTTGCGGCTGCCATTCACCGGTGTCCTGCTCGCGTTGTTGCTGTGCGCCGGCGCGGGTTTGAGCGTGACCACCCCGGCCATCATCGGCGCCGTGATCGGGGTGCTCTTCCGAGTGGTGGCAGACACCCGCCTGCACCGCGACGAGCCGCAGCCGGCCTGAGTCAGCGCACGTGGCTGCCGCGTACGACGGCACGGGCGAGCCATCCGACGATCCACACCGCGGCGATCAGGTGCACCACCTGCAGTGTCCTGGGAAGCCCCTGCACGGAGGCCAGCCACAGACCCACCCCCGCGGTCAGCACCCAGATCTCGGGGCGCTTGGTCACGCGCGCGGCCGCATAGGCGCCCAGTGCTGCCAGCACTCCCACGACAACGCACACGAGGACGACCCCGAGGGGACCGACCGCCGGCGCACCGGGCACGGTGAGGTCCCAGCCCTGCCAGGCGGCCAGGAGCAGCACGACCAGGTCGCACGCGGCGGCGGCCAGACCGGCGGCGACCCCGATGCGCAGCAAGAAGGGCAGCGTCGCCGGGACGGCGCGGGCGGTGGGGCCGGCCGCCCAGGGCGCGCAGAGCCTCGGGGTCGAAATCCGTCACAGGGCCGGGAATACCCGTCCGGTGTTCTCCTCGGTCTCGTAGATGTCCGCCGGCGGGCCCACGATCAGCGGGTCCGGTTCGCCGACGACCTCGAGGTTCTTGTCGGGATAGTCCACCTTGCTCAACACCCACCGCATGGCCTCCAGCCGGCCACGCTTCTTGTCGTTGCTGCGAACCACCGTCCACGGCGCCCAGGCGGTGTCCGTGTACCAGAACATGGCTTCTTTGGCCGCGGTGTAGTCGTGCCACCGGTCCAGGCTTGCTAGGTCCATCGGGCTGAGTTTCCACTGCCGGACCGGGTCGATACGGCGGATGGTGAACCGCGTGATCTGCTCCTTGCGCGACACCGAGAACCAGAACTTGATCAAGATGATGCCGTCACGTACCAGCATCTTCTCGAACTCCGGGGCCTGCCGCATGAACTCGTCGTACTGGTCGTCGGTGCAGAATCCCATCACTCGCTCCACGCCGGCGCGGTTGTACCAGGACCGGTCGAACATGACGATCTCACCGTGGGTCGGCAGGTGCCGGATGTAGCGCTGGAAGTACCACTGACCGGCTTCGCGCTCCGAGGGCTTCTCCAGGGCGATCACGCGCGCGCCACGGGGGTTCATGTGCTCGGTGAAGCGCTTGATGGTGCCGCCTTTACCGGCGGTGTCGCGGCCTTCGAAGACCATGACGATCCGCTGGCCGGTCTCCTTAACCCAGCCCTGCATCTTCAGCAGTTCGATCTGCAGCAGCCGCTTCTGGAGTTCGTAGTCCCGGCGGTCGAAGCGCTGGGTGTAGGGGTAGCCCTCGCGCCAGGTGTCGATGGGGTGACCCTCCGGGCCGATGAGCACCGGGTCGTCCACTTCGTCCCACGTGCCGCTGGCGGTGAGGCCATGGCGTTCGAAGGTGTCGTCCTCGAGGTCCTGCAGGCTGGAGATGATCTCCTGCAGATCCATCACGGCGTCGATGTCGAGGTAGTGGTCGCTCACGCCGCCCATTGTGTCGCGTCGGGTGTCAGGTCTGGCGGTTGGCCACCCTCGCCTGCACAGAGAGGATCCACCCCACGAGATCTTTGTTGATCATCGATTCGACCTTGCCTCCCAGCGGCCACGGGACGCCCGTCGTCCGGGTCTGCGTGATGACCACGTACTCCACGTCATCGCCGTTCTGGGTGAGGCTGGCCTCCCCGGTGCAAGTGGCCGCCGGGCGCCCCTGCAACTCCACAGTGATGTCCCCCTGCGGGTTGTCGGTCTGCCAGGTCTGCGACCAACGCAGGTGGACCTC
Source organism: Micrococcales bacterium (assembly GCA_016703125.1). NCBI lineage: Bacteria > Bacillati > Actinomycetota > Actinomycetes > Micrococcales > Micrococcales bacterium. Next base: position 489,061 of record JADJCR010000002.1, read on the forward strand.
CCGCGGCAGGAACTTCTGCGCCAGGGACGGGATGCCGGCCTTGTCGGTGCGGAACTGCCAGGGCATGGTGGCGGCCACTTCGTCGGGGTGCTGGGTGATGTCGATGTCACCGGTGGTGACCCCGACCTCCTTCGCAAAGGCCTCGAGGAAGGCGTGCTCGCTGAGCAGTCGCTGAACAGCGACTGTGGCGCAGCGGCCGCCACACTCGGCGGCGGCGCCGGGCAGGGCCGGTCCCGCCCGTACCATGGCCGGGTGAGTGTCAGCAGGCGGCAGTTGCTGGTCGCCGGGGCGGGTCTGGTGACCGCTGCGTGTGCCAGGGAACAGGCCGAAACGACCGCCAGCACCCCGGCGCAGCCCGCACCGACCACCGCGTCCCCGACGCCCACTGCCGAGCCCACCGACCGCTGGCGGGCGGACAACGTCGCCCCCGCGGGCGTCCTGGCCGCCTACGCCAATGACTCGGTCATGGCCGGCCAGCCATTGCAACTGCACGTTTCCGCGACGGCCCCGTGGCGGGCCTCGGTCTACCGGATCGGCGACTTCGGCGGAATGGGCGGCGCCAAGGTGGCCGAGGCGCAAGGGTCGAAGCAGGTGTTCGGCCAGACCACCGTCGATCCGGCCACCCGTATGGTCTCCGCCGGCTGGCCGGTCGTGGCCGAGGTCGACACGAACGGCTGGCCGTCGGGTCTGTACACCGTGGTCGTGCGCACCGCGGACGGCGGCACGAACATCCCCTTCGTCGTACGCCCGGATAGCGCCCGGGACACCGTGGCGATCATCGCGGCCAGCATGACATGGCAGGCCTACAACATCTGGGGAGGCCGCAGCCTCTACAAGGACACCGCCGGGTCCTTCGCCGGCCGTTCCTACGCGGTGTCCTACGACCGGCCCTATGACCATGCCCTGTGGGGTGCCCCGATCGCCTTCGGCTTCGACATCCCGGTGGCCCGCTTCGCCGACGAGGTCGGCATCGACCATGTGTGGTTCACCAATGCCGACATCGCCCGGGACCCGTCGCTGCTCGACGGCGCGCAGGCCGTGGTCTCGACCGGGCACGATGAATACTGGCCGCAGTCCTACCGCGATGCCCTGATCACCGCCCGGGACAACGGCAGCGACCTGGCGTTCCTCGGCGCGAACGCAGGGTACTGGCGGGTGGGCCTCAAGGGCCAGGGCGTCTACTGCGCCAAGGACGCCAACATCCAGCCGAAGAACATCCGCTGGCGCGACCTCGGCAAACCCGAGTCCTCGGTGGTGGGGGTGCTCTACGACGCCTTCCCCGTCAGCGGCCCCATGGTCGTGCGAGAGCCGGACTTCGCGTTGTTCGGGGGTACCGGCGTCACCAAGGGGTCTTCATTCCCGGGGCTGATCGGCGTCGAGTCGGACCGCTACTACCCGGGCCACCAGACCCCGCAGAACATCGAGGTGCCCACCCTGTCGCCGGTGGAATGCCGGGGGATCGGCACATGGTCGACCATGGCGTACTACACCGTGGAATCCGGGGCCAATGTCTTCGCCACGGGCACCATGAACTGGACGCGGTCGCTGACCGGGCCGGCGGCGAAGAAGGGGATCACGGGCGCATCCTCGGACTTCAGCCGTGCGGTCACCGCGAACCTGCTGGAAGGGATGGCCGACGGTTCGTTGCCGGCGGCGCGCCGCGACGTCCCGAACCTGCCGGACTACAACACCTCCGGGTCGGCCTGAGCCAGCAGCACTGACTGATACTGCCGCTGATTCCCAGGACTCAGTCCAGTGGTCCGGTGAGGTAGCGCTGCACAGTCGGGCCCAGGTCGGAGACCAGTTGCTCGGGTCGCAGCTGCTCCACCTCGGGCATCCGCAGGAAGTACCGCGTGAGCGCCAGACCCGCCATCTGGCTCATCACAAGTGCGGATCGTCGTGCCGGCTGATCCACTGCCAGTTCCGCGACCACCGGCTGGATGCTGTCGTGCAGGGCGTGCTGTAGGACTCCCCGAGCGGTCTCGTGCGACGCCGCGGTCCGCAGGAGCGCCAGGAAGTGCTCGCGCACCTGAGGCTGCTCCCAGGCGGCGACGAAGGCGCGCACGAACAATTCCCCCCGCTCGCCCGGCGGCGCCTCGGCGACACGGGCCATGAGCGCGGCCGGGTCGAGCGGCAGTTGGAGCGCCTCGACCAGCAGCCCGTGCTTGGTGCCGAAGTAGTGCACGATCAGCGACGGGTCGACGCCGGCATCGCGTGCGATGGCGCGCATGCTGGCACGTTCGTAACCCTGCTCGGCGAACAAGCGGCGCGCACTTGCCAGGATCTGGGCGCGGGTGTCCTCCTCGCCCGGGCGGCGTCCCCGTGGCCTCATGCGTGGGCCAGTGCGGTCATGCGCTCCTCGATGGAGGGGACGACGTCCGTGAGGGTCGCGTCGAGCCCGGCCTCCGCGAGCGTCGCTCGCAGGCGCGCGTCGTCGGGATCCACCACGCGCACGGCGCGACCCGCGAGTGTGACCATGAACCCGGCCCCTGCGAGGAGCCTGGAAGGTGCGTGACCAGTCCGGCGCCGTCACGGACACGGTGCGGGTGCCGTCGACGATGTCGGCTTCCCTCCCGGTGGCGACCAGACGGCCGTCGGACATGAGCAGCAGTCGGTCGCACTGCCGCGCTTCCTGCATGTAGTGGGTGGTCACGAGGACTCCGGCGCCACGGACCGCTTCCTCTCGGATGCGGTCCCACAGGTGGGTCCGCGCCAGCGGTCCGACGCCCGAGGTCGGTTCGTCGAGCACGAGCACCGCCGGGGTGTGCTGCAGGGCGCAGAGGAACGCCAGTTGCCGGCGCAGGCCCAGGGGCAGGGCGGCGACCAGCGTGTCGCCCTGGTCTGCCAGTGGCCCTTCGAGGGTGGCCGGTGGGCATCCGAACGCCTGCGCCGCGAACGCCAGATTCTCCAGCGCCGTGAGTTCGGAGTACAGCCCGAGGCTCTGCGGCACGTAGCCGAGGCGCCGACGGCTCTCCCGGTTCGGCGGGGATCCGTCGAGCAGGGCCTCGCCGCTGCTGGGACGTAGCAGCCCCAGGAGCATGCGGATCGCCGTGGTCTTTCCCGCGCCGTTAGCGCCGAGCAGACCCACCACTTCACCGGGTGCCACGTGGAAGTTCACGCCATCCACTGCGGTGAAATGGCCGAATGTGCGGGTGAGGGCCCGGGCTTCGAGCAGGGCGGTCATGACATACCCGCCGCGCGCAGGGAGGCCACGACACAGACATCCTCGAGGGTGATCGTCGGGCGCGGATCGCCGCCGGGGGCGCCACCCGGCCACCACTGCCGGTACCGGTCGCCGCTGCGCCATGCGAGTTCGGCCCGGACGGGGGCGCTCACCAGCGTCACCTCGCCGGGGCACGACGCGATGATGTCGTCGGGCGTGCCGGACAGCAACACCCGCCCGTGCTCCAGGACCGCCACCCAACCGGCACGCTCGGCCTCGTCCATATAGGTGGTGCTGATGACCACGGCAGTGCCGGTCGTCGCCGCCTCGCTGATGAGTCGCCAAAGTTCCACGCGGCTCACGGGGTCCACCCCGGTGGTGGGCTCGTCCATGATGAGCAGGCTCGGTTCGTGCAACATGGCCAGCACGAAGCCGAACTTCTGCCGCATCCCACCGGACAACTTGCCGACCAGGCGGTCGCGCGCTCCGAGCAGGTCGGCCCTTCCGAGCAGGTCGTCGGCCCGACGGTCCAGTGCCGTGCCGGTGAGCCCGTAGGCCCCGCCGATGAAGGCGAGGTTCTCATCGACGGTGAGGTCAGCCCAACTGCCTGCGCCGGAGGGCATGTACCCGATGTCGTGGCGATCCACGAGATCCACGGTTCCCGCGGTTGCCGGGACCAGTCCCACCATGGCTTCCAGTAGCGTGCTCTTGCCCGCGCCGTCGCCGCCCACCACGGCCGTGATGCGTCCACCCGGGGTCTCGAGTGACACGTCGTCGAGGGCCACCACGTGGCCCCGCCGCACGGTCAGGTTCTGCACGCTCATGCCTGAACCTTCTTCGCCGCCCGCCGCCCGTCACCCGGGGCAAGTTCGCGGCGGAAGCGCAGTACGGCACCGGTGAACACCAGCACCGCCATGATCGCGAGCATCAGCAGGGGGAACCACAGGGAGTCCAGCGGTGCGCCCCGCAGCATGACCCCTTGCGAGACCATCGTGAAGTACGTCAGCGGTAGGAAGTAGCTGATCCAGCGCACCCCCCACGGGATCGCCTCGAGCGGGAAAATGATCCCGGACAGCAGGATCTGGGGAAGCAGGAAGAAGAACGCCGTCTGGATCGCCTGGCCCACGTTCTGCGAGATGGTCGAGATGAACACGCCGAGGCCGAGCACGACGAAGAGGAATTCCGCGGCCCCGAGGGCGAACACGGCGACGTTGCCGTTGAACGGGACGTCGAACAGCAGCATGCCGAGGACCGTCACCAGGACCATGTCGATGGAGGCGAGCAGGAAGTACGGCGCGATCTTGCCCAGGATCACGGTGCTGGGCCGGATCGGCATCACCGCCAGTTGTTCGATGGTGCCCGTCTGCTTCTCCTTGACCATCCCGATGCTGGTGATGATCGTGCCGATGAAGGTGAGGATCAGCCCGATGATCGCCGGCACCATGACCCAACTGGTCTTCAGCTCGGGGTTGAAGAGCACCTCTGTGCGGACGCGGTCGCCGAGGCGGTTGAACGTGGCGACGGCCGTCTGAGCGGTGAACAGCGACGATCCGTCCACGTAGGCGACGACTGGCTGGGTGCCGGTGACGATCGCCACATCCGTCTCGTTGCGTTCCAACAGGTCCTGGGCAGTGGCGGCATCCCCGGCGGGGTCGACCGTTCTCACGTCGAAGGGTGCCTGCGGAACGGACGTGACCAAGGTCGCCGCCTGCTGCGCCTGTGGCCCGAGGGTGGCGGTGGGGATTTCGTCGACGGAGAAGTTCGCCGCGTATCCGAAGACCACCAGCAACAGGATCGGCATCGCGATGAGCATGCCCATGGTCCGGTGATCGCGGCGAAGTTCGCGGAATTCCTTGAGAACCATTGCTCGCATGGCGCCCAGCCTACGCCTGCTTTTCAACGGACGTTGAATATTGCCGGATCGACCGCCTTGGGGTGGCTCACAGGCATGCAGGCAGCGGAATCAATGTGCCTGCAGGCGGTGGTGCCGGTGGCCGACTAGGTCCGGCTACGCCACCGGGCTCTTTGTGACGACGGTGCCGGTGCTGCCGGTCGGTTTGTGAGTTTGGCGATGGCTGCGGTGCGTGGGAGTGTGCACCTTCGTCGCACGGCGGGGTGGCGGCCCTGCACCGTCGTCACAATTGGGCCAGCAGCGGCGCCGGATACGCCCCAGCGTCAGCGAGGGCCGTCGGGGGTGTTCTGCTCCTTGAGCAGGTCGCGGATCTCGGCGAGCAGGTCCTCGGTGGTCGGGCCGGCCTCCTCCGCCTTGCCGTACCGCTTCTTGGCTGCCACCATCGGGGCCACGAAGACGTAGTAGACGACCGCGGCCGTGATCAGGAAGGTGATGATCGCGCCGATGATCAGGCCCAGGTTGATCACCTGGTCGCCGGGCAGGCCGATTGTCCCGCCGAGGCCGTCCTTGTCGAGGCCGAGCACGGCGAAGAAGCTGTTGACCACAGGCGTGATGAGGGCGGTGTTGAAGGCCCCGATCAGGGCGGTGAAGGCGGCGCCGATGACCACCGCGACTGCGAGGTCGATGACGTTTCCGCGAAGGATGAAGTCCTTGAAGCCCTTGAGCATGATTGTTCCTTTCCCCTACGGCCCAATCGTATGCCCGTGGCTCAGGGGCGGGACGCGGGTCCCTGAGCCACCTCGGCCAGCAGCGACTCGATGTCGGAGTCGGCGCCCGTCGGCCCCGGGGGCGTCGCCGGAGTTTCCGGACCGGGCTTCGGGCGTCCGGCGCAGAAGCGGGCGACGGCGGCGAGCACCGCCCCGACGGCCGCGGCTGCCAGTGGCTGGACCCACAGCCGGGACGGCGCACCCAGCGCCTCGGGCACCAGCACCTGCGAACTCATCGCCCACCCCAGGAAGGCTGCCAGCGCGGCAGTCACCGTGATCGCGCCGAGCCACGTACTGCGGTGTTTCACCACCCGCATGACCAGGCCGACGAGCGCCGCGAGCAGTAGTGCCGCAACGGTCCCGCCCACCCCGTAGAGAAGGCTTTGTGACCAGGTGCCCACGCTGAGAGTTTCGGGGGTGAGACGGGTCAGCCCCGTGTCCACCGGTGCGCCCCCGAGTGCGAACAGCGCCATCGCCCCCGCCAGGGGGTAGAGCATCGCCACGGCCAGCCCGACTTCTGTGGAACTGGTCAGGTACACCGTCGCGGCGGCCAGCCCGGCGGTGAGTACCACGCCCAGCCCGAGCAGCAGCGACCACGCCACCCCGCGGCCGGCGCGCCACCAGCGGGAGCCGGCGGTCTGCAGCAGCCAGACCCCTCCCACGAGCAGCGCGGCACCAGCCACTGTTCCCGGACGGTCGCCGGTCCACAGCCAGGTGAGGCCCTCGGTCGTGGTGACAGTCCCAGCTTCGTTGCTGACCGTTTCCGAGGTGCGAGTGCCGAAGACAAGGACCGCGGCGGCGAGTCCGGCGCCTGCTGCGGCGGGCAGCGCGCCCAGCCACGATGACCGCCGGGCGCGCAGCGCCACGAACCATGCGGACAGCCCGGTCACCAGCAGGGGAGCGCCGCTGGCCGTCGTCGTCCAGCCGATCCCACCTGCCACCGAGGAGCTGACGTCCTGCTGCCAGGCTCCGAGCAACCCCACTCCCGCCAGCCAGGGCCCCAGCCGCAACCATGAGGTGTCGGTGAGGCCGAGCTGGGCCAGACCCAGGGCGACGAGCACGCCGACGACCACCGCGAGGAGCACGGCGAGCACGCCGTCGATGAACGCCCGGATCATCCGGCACCCCCGAAGTCCTGTGTCAGGGCGGGGAAGGCGTCGGTCATCACGATGGCGCGGAACGACGGCGGCAGGGGCTTGTCGACCGTGACGGTGACGCCGGTGATCTGCTTCGACCCGTCCGTCTGGATCGACGTCGCGCTGTAGTAGTCGATGGGGACCGGCTGCCCGTCGTCATCGACCAGCAGGATCGACACGAAATGGTCGTCGGTCGTGTAGGGCGTCGGTACGTCGACCGATGCCGACACCGTCGAGGGCGATCCCGGGGCGTAGTTGATCTCGCCGATCTTCATGCCCGGAACCCGGCGCAGGGCGGGGGACTGGGCCTGTTGGCCCAGGAACGTACCGCCGGCCGTGATCACCCCCTGCGTGTCGCACATGCCGGTGGCGGGGATCTGCGAACCGTAGCCCGGGATGTCGGCACACACGGCCTCGGCCAGGAACTGCGAATCCGGCCGGACCGTCCCGTCCGCCCCGAACGTGCCCCGCAGGTCGAAGCGCTGCAGGGGGACCGGCCCGAACGTGAACCACAGGTTCACGCCGCTGGCGTTGAACGCGAAGGTGCCGTCGCGCTGCTTGCCGGCGACCGGGAACGAGAACAGCGAGGACGGGTCGGCGACGATGCGGCCCTCCTGGTCGCGCTTGGCGCCCACGAACCACACAACCGTGGCGTCGGGCGCGGTCTGCACGGCACCACCGATCCAGTCGTAGAAGTCGAAGCCGATCTGGTTGACGCTGGTGAGCATCGGCGGCAGCGGAACCGCCAGTCGCGACAAGGACAAGCCCGACGTCGCGTCGGCGCCGACCTGCGGGTTCCACGCCGTGCCGTCCGTACCGGTACGCACGGTGAACGACCCTTCGAACGGTTGCAGGTCACCGGTCCCCACCTCGACGTTGCCCAGTCGGGGGCCACCGGTGGTGACCACCCCCGCCAACGTCACCCGGTACGTCGTGTCGGCGGCGAGTATCTCCAGGGGTCGCACGAAGACGTACCTGCCGTCACCGGACACCGAGACGTCGACGTCGACATCCGGCTCTACCGTGACCAGTCGCTGCAGGTCGGGTGCCGGGACCAGCCGGGCCGGCACGGTGCGGCCCTCGCGTCGCACCACGATCCGCCCGGTCATGTATCCCGCGGGACTGATCTGCACCGGCTGTCCCTGCGGCACCAACCGACCGCCCACGTCCACGCCGAACAGGTACAGGCCGTCGGCCGGCAGTTCGGCCTCGTCGCAGCGCAGATCGCGCGGCCCGTCTCGCAGGCAGTAGTCGTAGGGCACGTACCAGACCGCGCCGTCCTGACTGCCGGTGTAGACGCCCTTGGGGCCGAGCGCCAGCGAGGAGTTCAGCTGGTTGCGGCTGGCCAGCGCCGGTTGCGTTGAGGTTGTGTCGAAACTCCAGCGCAGGGATCCGTCGTTGACGTTGACGGCGAACACGCGACCGTTGGCTGAGCCCGTGTACACGATGGGCGTGCCGCCGGTCACTGGCGCCTGTCCGACCACCGGCGAGCTGCGGATGGGGGCGCCGGTGTCGTAGGTCCACAGCACGTTGCCGTCGGGGTCCACGGAGTACAGCAGCCCATCGGTGGAGCCGATGATGATCTGCTGCAGTTGCCCATCCTCCTCGACCAGTGCCGGTGACGCGTAGATGTGGTCACCGGTCTGCAACTTCCCTTTCACCGAACCGTCGGCGGAGTCCAGCGCGTACATGGTTCCGTCGAAGGACCCCGCGTACAGCGTGCCGTCGGGCCCGAGTGCAGGGGACGAGGTGACGTAGCCCAGCGTGGTGCGCTGCCACTTCTGCGTGCCGTCGGGGTTCAGGGCGAACAGGCGCAGGTCGACCGAACCCCAGAAGGTGACCCCGGAGTCGTCCATCGCGGGGACGGTCCACACGGAGTTCTGGGCCTGGTACGCCCACTTCTGCGAGCCGTCGGGGTTGACCGCGTATGCTCCGCCGCCGGTGTTGCCCTGGTAGATCACACCGTCGGGCCCGATGTTGGGGCTGCCCTCCCACCAGTTGACCAGTTGCCCCTCGACGGTGGGCAGCGTGGGTTTGAACGTCCACACCACCCGCTGGTGGGGTGGCACCGCCGGGTCGGTGCTGACCTTGTACATGTTCTCGTCGCCGGAGCCGACGATCAGGCTGTCGTCATCGAGTAGTGCCGGGGCGGTGTCGATGATCTCCCCGGTCTCGAACCGCCAGACTTCCTCGCCCTCCTCCGAGAGCCCGTAGAGGTTGTGGTCGGCCGATCCGATGTAGATCGTGCCGTCGGCGGCGATCACCGGCGTGGAGAAGATGCCCTTGCCGGTCTGGAACGACCACGGCTGGGTGCCTGGGTCGAGGCCGGGCAGGTCAGAGGCGCCGGTGTTGCGCAAGTCGTGACGCATGGTCGGCCAGTACGCCCCGGGCTCGGTCTTGGACGTAGCCGCGGGGGTTTGCTGCGGCGACTGGCCCCACGCGATCCCGCCGGCGGTCACTGCGATCACAGCGGCGGCAGCAGCGAGGGACTTCACGCCTGTCACGGTAGTCCGGTCGCGGCCCCTTTGGGCGGAACGTGCGGCCTGGTCCTCAGTAGTACTGGCCGGCGCAGGGCAGGTTGTTCTGGGTGCCGTACACGCCCTTGATCCCGTCCTCGGCCTTCGTACCCAGCGCCTTGAGCTGCGGGTTCGCCCACAGGGCGAGCAGGGGTTGCTTCCCGCTCGGGACCAGCGCCGCCTGCGCCTTCACGGTCCGCTTCTTCGCGATGAGGCAGTAGGAGGCGCCGTCGTTGAAGGTCTGCGCCTGGCTCGGGGAGACGGTGCTGCCCTTGGCCGCCCCGACGAACCGCGTCACCAGGATCGTGGCGGCGTCGACCTGCGCCCGCGGGCTGGTCCCGGCGAAATACAAGTAGTAGCCCTTGGGCACCATGAACTGCAGGGTGTCGGAGGCACCTGCGGCCTTCTTGGTCTTCGACCGGTACTTGCCGGTGACTTTGCCGGTCTTGCTCCAGGTGGCCGAGATGCTGCACCCGTCACAGTCCTTGATCTTCAACTTCACGGGGACCTTGTCGGCGGCAACTGCCGGGGCGCTGGCGGCGGCTGCGAGCACAGCGGTACCGGCGATGACGGATGCGAGTCTCATGGGGGCCTCCTCAGTGGCAGACCCACCTTGCCGGACGACACCGGCCCGCCACAAGAGGCGCGCCTATCATGGGCGGGTGAAGATCGCCGTTGCCGGGCTGGGCTATGTGGGGCTGTCCAACGCGGTGCTGCTGGCACAGCGGCACACCGTTGTCGCCCTCGACGTCGATGCCCAGCGGGTGGCCGCGGTCAACGCCCGCCGCTCACCTATCGAGGATGCCGACATCGAGGAGTTCCTGACGACCGCGGATCTCGACCTACTCGCGACCACAGATCTGCAGGAGTCCTACGCCGGAGCGCGGTTCGTCATCGTCGCGACGCCGACGGACTACGATCCGACGACTGACTTCTTCGACACCAGTTCGGTGGAGACGGTCATCGGTCAGGTGCTGGCCACGGAACCCGACGTGACCATCGTCATAAAGTCCACGATCCCGGTGGGTTTCACCGACCGGATGTGCGAGGAGCATGGGACGCAGAACATCCTCTTCGCCCCGGAGTTCCTGCGGGAGGGCAAGGCGCTGCACGACAACCTGCACCCGTCGCGCATCGTCGTGGGTCAGCAGTCGCAGCGCGGCAAGGAATTTGCCGAGTTGATGCTCGAGGCGTCGCTGGAGTCGGATACCCCGGTGCTGCTGACCGGACCACGGCAGGCCGAGGCCATCAAACTGTTCTCCAACACCTACCTGGCGATGCGCGTGGCATTCTTCAACGAACTCGACACCTTCGCCTCCAGTCACGGGATGGACAGCCGGGAGATCATCACCGGCGTCAGCCTCGACCCAAGGGTCGGGGAGGGCTACAACAACCCGTCCTTCGGCTACGGCGGATATTGCCTTCCCAAGGACACCAAGCAACTGCTCGCCAACTACCGGGACGTGCCGCAGAACCTGGTCCGGGCCGTGGTCGATTCAAACCGCACCCGCAAGGACTTCGTGGCCGAGCAGATCGTGGCGCTCGCGCCGAAGGTGGTCGGCATCTACCGGCTGGTGATGAAGGAGGGCTCGGATAACATCCGCACCTCCAGCGTGCAGGGCATCATGAAGCGCCTGAAGGCCAAGGGCCTCGAGGTCATCGTGTACGAGCCCGTTCTGACCGGTACGGAGTTCTACCACTCCGAGGTGGTGGCCGAACTCGAGGAGTTCAAGCAGCGGTCCTCAGTCATCGTGGCCAACCGCATCTCCGAGGAGATCCGCGACGTGAGGGACAAGGTCTACACGCGCGACCTGTTCGGCCGGGACTGAAGCGCACGGACGTCGTCCTCTTCCAGCGCGCGCTGGGGCAGACCCCGGGTTTCCTCGGGTTCGCCCTTGCCCTGCGGCGTGCGGGCCAAGAGGGATCGCCCAGGAGGAGTACGCCGGTTGCTCGCCAGGTCGGTGGCTCACGTCCACCTCCAGACTCCGTGTGCCTCTGTTTCGCCGTATGCGCTCGGGAACGATCTTCCACCCCCGCCCGCGGGTGTAGCGTGGAGGTAAGCGGGCGAGGGGGTCGTCATGCGGCTTCGTCGGGTGGTGCCAGCGGTGCTGAGCGTGGCTCTGGTGATCGCGATCGTCCTGGCTGGTTTTGTCGCTGGCGGCGACACGACCCCGCCCGGCGGGGTTGCCGCGGCGCTGGCCGGCCGGAAGCAGCAACCCGCACCGACCTCTGTGAGATACACGGTTCGCGACGACGGCCGGATCAACGTGATCGTGCGAGGCACGTTCAAGGCTGCCGAGGTTCGCTTCCGGACAGCGACCGATCGCGTTCGACTACGGTCCGGCCGCCTGACCGACGGCAGGGCGAAGGTTCTGCTGCCCAAGAGCGTGCGCGGGATTCGGGCCCGGGCCAAGGCCACGCCCATGCGGGCGGCCAGCCGGTGGGTCAAAGCGGTGCTGAAGCGCAGCCCGACACCTGTCGGACCGCCCACCACAGACTGGGTCGGACTGTCCACGCAGGACCTCAATGCGGTGGCGGCCATGCGCTCCTTCTTCGGCCATCAGTCGGTCGGCGGGAACATCCTGGCCGCGGTTCCCGGCGTCTTCACCGACCACGGCGTCAGCGCTCCACCCCTGCGGGAGATTCCCGCTCCGGTGACCGGCGGCGCCATTCTCCACGACGAAATCGGCACGAACGGCGATCCACGCTCCAAGGTCACGGACTTCGCCGGCGACGTACGTGATGGTCTCGGGCAAGAGGTGGGTGTCGCGTTGATGAAGTTCTGCTACGTCGACATCACGGCTGGCACGAACGTCAGCTCGGTGTTCGCCCACTATCGCGAGACGATTGCGGCACTGCAGCACGAGTACCCGGGGGTGGCCTTCGTCCACGTCACCGTCCCGCTGACGACCGACAGCCCGGGCGACAACGTTGCCCGGGAGAAGTACAACTCCCTTGTACGTCAGCAGTACGCCGACTCCGGCCGCTTGTTCGACCTGGCCGTGATCGAATCCACCCGCCCCGACGGAACCCGTGTTTCCGGGAGCCAGGAAGGTGCCACGTACTACGCGCTCTACTCCGGGTATGCCAGCGACAACGGCCACCTCAACGACCGCGGAGCCAGGGCCGCCGCCGCCGGCCTGCTCGACGTCATGGCCCACGCTGCCGGCTGACCGGTGTCTGGTTGCCCTACTGATCAAGAGGCTCGGCTGCGTGCATCACGAACACGCGGTCGGGCAATGATCGTCGTGCACCTGCAGCGTGCGGGGGATCGTGAAACGCTGAAGTCCCCAGGGTTGGAGGTCATCGCGTGCGAGCAGGTGTTGAAGGCCCGGACGTCCACCGCTGCGAGGTGGTAGCCGATGTCGACGGGCCAACCGCAGCTCCGAGGAGATCCGCGACGTGATGGACAAGGTGTACACGCGCGACCCGTTCGGCCGGGACTGAAGCATATGGACGTCGTCCTCTTCCATCACGCGCTGGGGCAGACCCCGGGTTTCCTCGGGTTCGCCGACGCCCTGCGAGATGCGGGCCACGAGGTGGTGACGCCGGACTTGTACGAGGGCCGTGTGTTCGCCGACCTCGACGCGGGCGTGGCGTTCGCCGACGGCCTCGGGACCCAAGAGGTGATCGCCCGCGCGGCACGAGCCGTCGAGGGGTTGCCGACCCGGGTGGTCTACGCCGGCTTCTCCCTGGGGTCGGTGGCCGCCCAGGCCCTGACCCAGGGTCGCCCGGGCGCGGTCGGCGCGTTGCTGTACCACGGGGGTGCCGCGCCGCGGTGGTTCCCGGAGCCCTGGCCTTCGCACGTGCCGGTCCAGATCCACGCCACGGAGAACGACCCGTGGGTGGATCTCGAGGAGTGCGCGGAATTGGCTGCCGCGGCGCCGCGGGCCGAGCTGTACATCTACCCCGGGGCCGCGCACTTGTTCGCCGATCCGGATTCTGGGGAGTACGAACCGGAGGCCGCTGGCTTGTTGCTCGAACGCAGCCTGGAGTTCCTCGCGATCCTGTGAGGAGCGTCCGGGCACGTTCAGCAGGTGCCGAAGCGATGGTCCGGGTGCAGTGCAGGGCGCAGCAGCCGGTCGCGCCACACGACGGTGATCCGGTCGCCGCGCTCACGACAGGCGCGGGCGAAGTCCCGGCGCCGGTACTCGATCTCGATCACCGCGCGCCCGTACCGGGACAGGAATCGGCCGCACTCGTCGTAGCGCTGGCACCCCTCCACGACGGCGAAGTCGAAGAAGCGTTTGCCGACCACGGATGCGGCGTTCTTCTGCCCGAACGCGAGGCCGTGCCGATGCGCGAAGTGGGCCAACTGTCGCGCGAGGGCGACGTTGTCGGACCGGGCCAACAGGCCGCCGCTGCGGGTCCAGGAGTCCAGGTTGTCGGCCTCGACGGCCTGGAACCCCGCCTGCGCGCACCCGCCGATCCACCGGCCCACGATCGCGGCGATGCGGCTGCGGTGCTGGGGTGTGCGCGTGTCCAGTAGCCACTCCCCGGGCCAGCCCGGATCGCTGACTGTGGCGCCGCGCTCCCGCAGCACCAGATCAGGGTGGTGCCGCCGCCACCATCGACGCTGCTCCGGCTGGGTCTGGAACGCGTTCACGTAGCAGATCCCGTAGCTCCCGGGCGAGGGCGTCTCACGCCAGTCGCGCACCACGATCCCGACCCCCGGCGCCGGGGTGTACGGCCCACCCAGTTGGTAGTCCGCAGGCACATCCACCGGCGGCAGCACGATCGCAACCGCCAGTGCCAGAGCCAACATCCTCACAGCATGACCGGCTCGGGGCTGCGCGCGTACAGTCGGGCCATGCTGCGTCGCGCTCTGCTGCTGGTCACCGCCGCCGTCCTGTCCTTCTCCCTGGCGCCGGTCGCCTCAGCCGAACCCGTGAAGACCGTCACGGTGGCCCACGGGCCGGTCACCGCCACCGTCGTACCGGTGATACCCGGCACTGCGAGTCCGGGCGACCTGCGGCTGTTCCACATCGCGCTCACCCGTCCCGGCCGCACGAAGACCATCGGCTTCCTGAGCGGGTCGCTACTCACCACGGCGGTCGGAGTGCCCGCGGTCGGCAAGGAACTGCGCTCCGCTGATCTGGTGTTCACCGTGGGGGCGGCGAAGAACCAGCTGGTCATTGGTGGCACCGCGGGGTACGACCAGCAGGCACCGACCGTGGCGAAGAAGTCGTCCACCATCCGGCCGGTGCTCGGCGGCTCCGGTCGCTACGCGGGTGCTCGCGGCTGGTGCGAGTCGGTGCACCGCAAGGACGGCACGTGGCGGCACACCTTCCACATCCGGACGTCATGATGGCGCTTCACATCTGTCCGCTGTGTGAGGCCACCTGCGGCCTGGAGATCACGGTCGAAGCTGACCGGGTGGTCGCGGTGCGCGGTGACGCCGACGATGTCTTCAGCCGTGGTTTCGTGTGCCCGAAGGGCGTGGCGGTCGGCGACCTGCACCACGATCCGGCCAGGTTGCGGACCCCGTTGGTGCGCGAGGGCGGCCGGTTGCGGGAGGCCACCTGGGAGGAGGCCTTCGACCGGATCCGCAGCGGGCTCGCGGGCGTGATCCAGGCCGGCGGTCCGGACGCCGTGGCGGTCTATCTCGGCAACCCCAATGCGCACAACGTGACGAGCACGTTCTACCTGCCGGCGCTGGTGCGGGCGCTGCAGACCCGTTACCGCTTCTCTGCCAGCACCGTCGACCAGATGCCGCAGCAAGTCGCGCTTGGGCTGATGTACGGCACCGAGCTGTCGGTGCCGGTCCCCGATATCGACCGCACGGACCTCTTCGTCGTGATCGGCGGGAACCCCTTGGTGTCCAACGGCTCGATGATGACGGTGCCGGACATGCCCGGCCGGGTGCGGGCGCTGAAGGCGCGCGGCGGGCGCATGGTCGTGGTCGACCCGGTCCGCACCCGCACGGCGGCCGCGGCCGACGAGCACCTTCCCATCCGGCCGGGGTCGGACGTGCTGCTCCTGGCCGCCATCGTCAACGTCCTGTTCGCAGAGGATCTGGTGGACCTCGGCGCCGCCGGGCCGTGGGTAGATGCCGATGCGGTGGCGGGGGTGCGGGAGCTCACTGCTGCGTTCGCGCCTGCGGTGGTCTCGGAGGCGACCGGACTGGCGGCGGAGGTCATCGTGGACCTCGCCCGGGAGATCGCCGGGGCCCGCGCTGCCGCGGTGTACGGCAGGCTCGGGACGTCGACGTCGGGCCTGAGTGTGGACGGCCAACCGGACTCCTTCGGCACGCTGGCCTCCTGGCTGATCGCGGCGATCAACGTGCTGACCGGCAACCTGGACCGCGAAGGCGGGGTGATGTTCCCGCTGCCGCCGGCCGGAGGTCCGACCACGTTCGGCGAACCCGGTCGCGGTCGCGGCGTGCGGGTTCCGGGCAGCCGGCGCACGCGGGTGCGCGGATTGCCCAGCGTGCTCGGGGAGTTCGGGGTTCCGGCGCTGGCGGAGGAGATCGACACCCCCGACCCTCAGACCGGTGAACACATCCGCGCGCTGATCACGGTGGCTGGCAATCCCGTGGTGTCGGTCCCGGACGCGGAGCGTCTCGCGTCTGCGCTGGGCGAGTTGGAGCTGCTCGTCTGCCTTGACGCCTACGTCACGGAGACGTCAAGGCACGCTGATGTGGTGCTGCCCGCACCGTCACCGCTGGCCCGCAGCCACTACGACGTGGTCTTCGCCTCGTTGTCGGTGCGCAATGCGGCGCGGTGGTCCCCTCCGGTCTTCAGCCTGTCCGACGGTGAGCGCGATGAAGGGGAGGTGCTGCTGACGCTGGCGGCCATCGCCGCGGGGGTCGTGAACAATGCCCCGGAACCGACGCCTGCGCAGATGGACGATCTGGTCGCCTTCGAGGTCGCCCGGCGTGCCGGTTCCGACCCCGCGAGCCGCGCTGCCGGGCGGGATCCCGCGGAGTTGCTAGCCGCAGTGGCACCGCTGCGGGGCGTTGAGCGACTGCTCGACCTGTCCCTGCGCAGCGGCCCCTTCGGCGACGGTTTTGGCAGCCACCCCGACGGGTTGACCCTGGCGGCGGTGAAGGCGGCGCCGTCGGGGATCGATCTCGGCCCGCTGACGCCGCGACTGCCGGAGGTGCTGCGAACACCGTCGGGGCGCATCGAACTACTGCCCGAGCCGATCGCGGCTGAGGCCCGAAGGCTCACGGAGGTGCTGCCACGGGTGACCACGCCGGAGTTGGTGCTGGTGGGCAGGCGGCAGTTGCGCACCAACAACTCGTGGCTGCGGACCTTGCCGCGACTGACGGGCGGGTCGAACCGCTGCACCCTGCAGGTGCATCCGGACGATGCGGCCCGGGCCGAGGTGGCCGATGGTGCGCAGGCCCGCCTCACCTCCGATACCGGCGCGGTGGACGTTCTCATCGAGGTGACGGATGCGGTCATGCCGGGTGTGGTGTGCCTGCCGCACGGCTGGGCCCCGGCGGTGCCCCGTGCGTGGGGGCCGGGCGCCACCACGGGGACGAACGTGAACCAGTTGACGCCGAGCAACACCACCGACCCGCTCACCGGGACGGCGGTGCTCAACGCGGTGCCGGTGCGTTTGGAGCCGTCGGCCGGCTGACCCGCCGACGCTGGTGAGCAGCACGTCACTGAGTCACCTATCTGGCAAGCACCCGCCACGAGAGCAGACACGGTGGCCCGGGGCTCGCCGAACGATCCATGAAAGACTGACGTATGGAGGTCCTGCCGCAGATCCTGCTGTTGCTGGCACTTGCGGTTGTCGTCAGCGCGGCCTTCCAGCGTCTGCGCATCCCCACCAGCCTTGGCTACCTGCTGGTGGGCATCGTCCTCGGTCCGTACACCGTCGGGCCGGTCGTCGAACTGTCCTTGATCCAGACGCTCGCGGAGTTCGGGGTCGTGTTCTTGTTGTTCACGATCGGCCTCAGCCTGTCCGTGCCGCACATGCAGGCGATGCGGACCCGGGTTCTCGCCCTGGGCACCGCCCAAGTGCTGCTGACCATCGCCGTCGTGGGGTTGATCGGGTGGCGACTGGGCCTGTCACCGGCGGTTGCCTTCGTCTTCGGCGCGGTGTTCGCGCAGTCTTCATCGGCGATCATCGGACGGCAGCTCGAGGAGCAGGGGGAGGACCACACGCGCCACGGCCGGTTGGGGCTGGCGATCTCGGTCTTCCAGGACATCACCTCGATCCCCCTGGTGGTGCTCATCCCCGTACTGGCGGTCGCCGCCGATCTGGGGCAGGTCAGCCTCGCGCTGGGGTGGTCGCTGGTCAAGGCCGCCGCCGCGATCGCGGTGGTGCTGCTGATCGGCCGACGCCTGTTGCGTCCCGTCCTCCACGCGGTCTCCCGGCACCGTTCCCCGGAGTTGTTCACCCTCACCGTGCTGCTGGTTGTCCTCGCGGCCGCGTGGGTGACGTACAGCCTGGGGTTGTCGGCGGCGTTCGGCGCCTTCCTGGCCGGGTTGACCCTGGGGGAGACGGAGTTCCGCCATCAGGTGCAGAGCAGCATCCGGCCTTTCCGCGACGTGCTCCTCGGGTTGTTCTTCGTCACCATCGGCATGATCTTCGATCCGACCGGCCTCGTGGACATGTGGCAGTGGGCACTTCTGGGCGGGGTGGTCCTGGTCGCCAGCAAGGTGATCATCGTGGGGGTGCTCGTGCGCTTGACCGGGTGGGACGCCCGCGCATCGCTGCGCACCGGTCTGATCGTGGGCGTGGGCGGTGAGTTCGGCCTCGTGCTGCTGGCCGTGGCCTTCAATGCGAACGTCATCAGCGTCACACAGGGCGACATCGCCCTGGCGTCGGTGTTCCTGTCCCTGGTGCTGGGGGCCCTGCTCATCCGGTACAACGGACCGGTCGCTCGTTTGCTGACACCGACACCGCCCACCCCGGAAGAACCAGGCGAGCCGCTGGCCGACGTGCATGACGCGCCGCCGGTGACCGGACACGTGATCATCTGCGGGTACGGCCGGATCGGGCAGGGTGTGGCCCGTTTCCTGCACGCCGATGAGGTGCCGTTCATCGCCGTGGATCTCGATCCCGGCTTGGTCCGGACGTCGCACGCCGCTGGTCAGCAGGTCTACTACGGCGATGCCCGGGAGCCCGACGTGCTGGAAGCGCTCGGCCTGGCCACTGCGCGGCTTGTGCTCATCAGCTACAACGACGCGGCATCTGCGCTGCAGGTGTTGTCCCATGTGCGTCGGGACCGCCCCGACCTGCCGGTGCTCGTGCGGGTGCGCGACGAGACTCACGTGGACGAGTTGCGGGAGGCGGGGGCGATCGAGGTTGTTCCGGAGACGCTGGAGGCCGGGTTGACGATCGCCTCGCAGGTTCTACTGCTGCTGGGGGTACCGCCACGCCGGGTGATGCGGCGGGTCCTGGCGCAGCGCGCGAAGCGCTACCCGCTGCTGAGGAAGCACGATGTCGAACAACCCGAGTTGCTGATCGAGGGAAGTGACCCGCCGCTCACGCGGTGGTGACAGGAGGGTGATCCGGTGAGTGAAATCGAAGTGAACGCCACGCGCCTGCCCGGCGTGGGTTGGCGGTACGAGTTGGCGTTGGCCCGCGGGACGGCGTTGTTCGTGCTGGTGGAGGACAGCGGCCGCCGTCACCTGCTGCTGGTCCGCGACGGGGACGACGAACCGATGGTTACCGTTCCCCTGAACGAAGCGCAGTCGCTGGCCGTCGCCTCGTTACTCAGCGGCGCGCGGTTCTCGACCGTCACCCGCGAGCCGGCCGAAGCGCTCGGGCCGCCGCAGACACTCGTGGACAGCGTGCTGGTCACACGCGAGTCCGCGATCCTCGGGCTCTTGCCCGGGGACGTGGCCGACCGACTGTCACCCTTCGCCGAGGTGCTCGGGGTGGTGTGCGACGAGACGCCGCAGATCCTCGAGGGCGACCCGAACCGGCCCTTGCAGGTGGGTGACCGGGTCGTGGTGGCCGCGCGGGAGAGCCACCGGGCGCAGGTGCGGTCTGCTTTGGAGTAGGGCGTCAACGCGGAGGACTCTCAGGCCCCGGGGGACTCCCTCCGGTCACGCGTCAGGTGGAAGAGCGCGTGCAGGATCTGCTGCACGTCTTGGGAGGGACCTGGGTGCCACGCGACCTCCAGCGGGATGAAGGCGGCCGGTTCGAGGGGGTGGGCGACCACACCGGCCCTGACCTCCTGCCGAGCGAAGTCCGCGGGCACTAGTGAGAACGCGCGGCCGTCCTCCAAGAAGTACCGCCAGGACCCGGAGATCCGGGAGGTGCCTGTCAGGACCGGGGGCTCGAGTCCGCGGCTTCGGCAGATGTCCATCAGATGGTCGTAGTAGACCGGATTGTGCTCCCTGGCCCAGAGCAGGAACGCCACGTTGTTCAGTCGACTCAGTTCCAATCGCCCCTTCGTCGCTCGTGCCAGGGAACGGTGGAGCAGAACATGGATCTCGTCCTGCCCCAATTGCCGCTTGAGGGCATGGGTCGGCTCCCCGATGAGGTGCCCGATCCCGATATCGGCGTTGCCACTCTCCACCGCATCCAGCACTTCACCGGTCTCCACCTCGACGGCCTCGACCGTCAGCCCCAACTGCTGGTCATCGACAGCCCGGAGAGTGTCGGGCAGCAGTGCGTTCACGATGCTGGGCGAAGCCGCAATAGTCACGGTCCTCCGCTGCTCACGCTGAGCCAGGGCTGTTGTCGTCTCGAACAAGCGCAGGCTCTCAAGTACCGCTTCCGCTGGCTCCCGCAACTGCTCGCCGGCCGCGGTGAGCGTCGTCCCGCGCGCCGACCGCTTGAACAAGGTGAAACCGACAGTCCGCTCGAGTCTGCGGATCTCCTTGCTGATGGTGGGCTGAGCAATGCCCAGCCGGTCGGCGGCCCTGCCGAAGTGCAGAGTCTCGGAGATCGCGATGAACGCGCGGAGCTGGATGAGGGTGATGTCGATAGTTCAAGGCTATCAATCGATAGGAAATTGCGTCTGGTTCGGAATGAAGGGTCCCGATACCTTGGGGTGGAATGCAGTGAGAAAGGGAAACCACATGACAATCAACACCCTGCGGGTGTCCGAGGCCGTGCAGCAGGCCATCGCCGACCGCACCCCGGTCGTCGCCCTCGAGTCGACCATCTTCACCCACGGCCTGCCGCGCCCGCGCAACGTCGACGTCGCCCTCGCAGGGGAGGAGATCGTGCGCGCCGCCGGAGGTGCGCCGGCAACGATCGGCGTGGTCCGCGGGCAGCCCGTGGTCGGCCTGTCCGAAGACGAGATACGGGAACTGGCCTACGACGACGACGTGACCAAGGCGTCCATCCGCGACCTTTCGTACGCCGCGGTCACCGGCAAGAACGCGGGCACCACCATCGCCGCGACCGCTTTGCTGGCGCGCGCCGCGGGTATCGACGTCTTCGCTACGGGAGGGCTGGGTGGGGTCCACCACGGTGCGTCGGAGTCTTTCGACGAGTCCGCCGACATGTATGCACTGGCCGAGATCCCGATCGTGCTGATCAGCTCCGGAGCCAAGGCGATCCTGGACATCCGCGCCACCCTTGAGCGTTTCGAAACGCTCAGCGTCCCCGTGGTCGGCTACCGCACCGACCGCTACCCCGGCTTCTACGTGGCCGACTCGGACTACCCGCTGACCGCCCGCGTGGACGAGCCCTCCGACGTCGCCACGATGGTCGACACCCAGAAGAACCTCGGGATCCACAGCGCCGTGCTCGTGGCCAACCCGGTCCCCCGCGACGAGCAACTCGACCCGCGGGAGCTCGACGATGTCCTGCAGCGCGCTTGGGCTGCGGCCGACGAGCAGGGGATCAAGGGTCAGGCCTCGACCCCCTTCCTGCTGGACTACATCCGGGTCGCCACGGATGGACGCAGCCTCGACGCGAACGTCGCCCTCTACAACAACAACATCCGCCTCGCGACCCAGATCGCCTCCGAGTTGGCCGGCGGGCGGTCCTGAGATGCTCGGCGTCATCGGCGATGTCGTGGAGGACGTCGTCGTCTGGCAGTTGGAGGAACCGCGCGAGGCGACCGACGTCAAGTCGGAGGTGCGGATGCGCCGGGGCGGCTCGGGTGCCAACGTCGCCGCGTTCGCGGCCCCGCGCTACCCCACCCGCTTCATTGGCTGCGTCGGCGACGACATCGCCGGCGTGAGCCTGAGGCGCGAGCTCGAGGGGCACGGGGTCGACGTGCTGCTGCAGGTGCGCGAGCACACCGGCATGATCGTCGTGCTCATCGATCGCCAGGGGGAGCGCGTGATGTTCCCGAGCCGGGGTGCCTGTGCGCATCTGCAGGCCCTGGACCCGTCGTGGCTCGACGACCTCGAGATCCTGCACGTCACCGCTTACTCGTTCGAGAGCGGGACCACGGCCCAGGCTGTGCTCGACGCCGTCCGTGAGCAGAAGCGCAGGGGCGGCCGGGTCAGCATGGACGTCTCCTCGGTCGGGATGATCGACCACTTCGGAGTCCCCGCGTTCCTGGACCTGATGTCCGAGTGCCGGCCCGACTTCGTCTCGGCGAACCGGGACGAGGCGCTCTACCTCGGCCTGGCTGACGGTGCACTGCCCGGACCGAACCTGCCCCGATACGCCGAGACCACCCTCCTGGCCCGGCAGGGCAAGGAGGCGACCAACATCTTCGTCAGCAGCCGGCACCTGGAAACCGTTCCTGTCGAACCGGTGGCCGACGTGCGCGATCTCACTGGCGCGGGCGATGCTTTCAACGCCGGCTTCCTGACGGCGTACCTGAATGGCGGCGACCTCGTCAGCAGCTGCCTGGCAGGCCACGCCATGTCCGCGCGGGTCCTGGGCAGCCCGGGGGCCACGGAGCCGCCGCTGTCATCCGGCGACTGATACACGCCGGCCATCTGGATTGCGCTCCCGGTGATCGCCGACCACACACCGTCATCGCACCGTTGACAAGTCACGAGCTCCTGCGGGGATCCCTTATCGGGTGCTGTGCCGGCGGACCTGTCGGAAGGCATCGACGACGCTGGTTCCGGCGGCGCGGTACGTCAGTCTCACCCTCACCGGGGTACCGAAGGTCCGGACCAGGGTCTTGCCGGCCTTCTTGGTCACCTTGATGTTCCGCAGGTGCTTCCGCTTTGCCTCCACCGGACCCTGACCCGCTGGCCAGCATCGGTGGAGCAGTTCTTCGGCAGCACGACGGTCGTGCCGCGTCTTTTCAGTTGCGGCGACCTCGATGGCGCCGAAAGTCTTCAAGGTGACGCCGGACTGGACCGCCGCAGTTGCGGCAGGGTGGCGAAAGTCGTGTAGATGGCAGTCGTCCAGGCCGAGCTGGGTCTTGGCGCGCTTGAAGGTCGAGGTCCAGTTCGCGTTGTGCAATGGGCGGCCCGATCGTGTCGCGAACACCAGGGGGCGTCACCCCCACGGACATGGGTTTCGAGGTGCTCGGTGAGGATGGGCCCAGCAATGTCGGAAGGGCGACGTTGCGTCGACCCGTGTTCGACTCGGGGGAACCCACAAGCCATTTCCCGTCGAGCCGACTCATCGACTTTCGGACGCGCAGCACGGGCAGCTTGTCTTCCCGGAGAACCACGTCGGCGCGGGTCAAAGCCGTGAGCTCGCCCAAGCGCAGGCTGCCGTAGACCGCAACCAGTACCAACTCCTCGTACCGGGCAGGCACGAGGTCGGCCAGTTGGTGCACCTGGGTCAACGTCGCCAACGCCGGCGGAACCGGGCGAGCCGCTGGCCGACGTGCATGACGCGCCGCCGGTGACCGGACACGTGATCATCTGCGGGTAGGGACGGATCGGGCAGGGCGTGGCGGCTTCCTGAACGCCGACGAGGTGCCGTTCATCGCTGTGGACCTCGATCCGGGTCTGGTGCGCACGGCGCACGCCGCCGCTCAGCAGGTCTACTACGGCGATGCCCGGGAGCCCGATGTGCTGGAAGTGACCCGCCGCTCACGCGGTGGTGACAGGAGGGTGATCCGGTGAGTGAGATCGAAGTGAACGCCACGCGCCTGCCCGGCGTGGGTTGGCGGTACGAGTTGGCGTTGGCCCGCGGGACGGCGTTGTTCGTGCTGGTGGAGGGCGGCGGCCACCGTCACCTGCTGCTGGTCCGCGACGGGGACGACGAACCGATGGTTACCGTTCCCCTGAACGAAGCGCCGGCACCTCGGCGAAGGGTGACACCCGGTCGGCCACGTCCCCCGGCAAGATCCCAAGGATCGCCGACTCGCGTGTGACCGGTTACCCGCGAGTCGGCCGAAGCCCTCGGGCCGCCGCGTGACTTGCAGGTGGGTGACCGGGTCGTGGTGGCCGCGCGGGAGAGCCACCGGGCGCAGGTGCGGTCTGCTTTGGAGTGAGTGGTCAGTTCTTCGGGATGAAGCGCAGGGGTTGCACCACCGCCGGCACGGTGCCCGCCGGAACGGCCACGAATGCATTGGTGACCGGAGTCGAGATGGCCTGGCACCCGGTCGGTGTGAGGGTCGACAGGGCGGTGAAGGACTGGGGGGTCCCGGGCTGCATGTGGTAGACCGCCGATCCGGGCGCCGGCGGTGACCCGATGACGATGCCGAGATCGAAGGGGAGGGCTGAGTGGACGCCGTACGCGTCCCCAGCGCACCCAGCCCCGCGGTAGAAGACCTGCGGCACCGCTACGGCCAAGGCATTGGGGTCAGCGGGGTTGTTGCTCCAGAGCAGTAACGCGCCGCTGTCCAGTCGGACCATCGGATAGGCGGAGAGCATGCCGACCAGGGTCCCGATCCTCTTTCCGGTCTGGTCCACGGCGTCGAATGCCCCTGCCGGGCCGATGGCACCGTTGGCCCCTGGGAGGCCCTGCGGACCGGTGGCCCCCTGCCCGCCGGTCTTGCCCTTGACGTTCCACTTGAGCTTCTTCTCGTTCTTCTTGCACTTCTTGCCCTTGAGGACCAGGCGCATCTCGCCGGTCTTCTTGTTCGCACAGGCCTTGTAGGTGGTCTTGGCCGCGGCGGTGCCCGCCGGCATGACGATAATGCCGGCCGTGGCGACGATGCCGGCGAGACCGGCACTGACGAAACGACGAGCAACCATGGGCGTCCCCTCACCTCTTGAAGTCAGCACACGACGTGGTTCCTGCACCAAACCGATCAGGACACCGGATTCACCCGCAATGGTTGGGCGACCACGGGGACCGTACCCGCAGGCTTGGCGACGAAGGCGTTGGTGACGGGTGTCGAAATGGCCTGGCAACCGGTGGGGGTGAGGGTCGACAACGCTGTGAAGGACTGCGGCGTGCCGGGCTCCATGCGGTACACGGCTGAACCGGGTGCGGCCGGAGTGCCGATGATGATCCCCAGGTCGAAGGGAAGGCTGGTCTGCAAGCCGTGGGCATCGCCCGTGCATCCCGCCTGTCGGAAGAACACCTGGGGGGGACCGACGGCGAGGGCGTTCGGATCGGCCGGGTTGTTGGACCACAGAAGGATCGCACCGCTGGGTAGGCGCACCATCGGGTACGCGCTGAGGATGCCGACGAAGGTGCCGATCACCTTGCCGGTCTGGTCCACGGCCTCGAAGGCCCCCGCTGGCCCCCGAGCTCCCGCAGGACCCTGCGGGCCCTGCGGACCTGTCGCTCCCTGGCCGCCGGCCGGGCCCTTCACGTTCCACTTCAGTTTCTTCTCGGACTTCTTGCACTTCTTGCCCTTGAGCACCAGTCGCATCTCGCCGGTCTTCTTGTTGGCGCAGGCCTTGTAGGTGGACTTGGCCGCACTTGCGTTGCCCGCAGGCACCGCGATTAGGCCGGCGGTGGCGATTACGCCGGCTAGACCGACACTGACGAAACGACGAGCAACCATGGAAGTCCCCTCACCTCTCGAGAGCCCGCGCGCATCGCGGTTTCTGAACCCTACCGGCCCGGAGGGTCCGCGCCAAGGGTCCGCGGCACCGGAACTGGCCCATCCATCCACCACCGCCCGGGATCCAATTGGTGCCCCGCGCGTCCATCTCCCGAGCGAGGCAGCCCAGAGGCTCAACATCTCCACGTCGATGCTGCGCAAGCTCACACTCTGCGGCGCGATAGGTCACGTCCGCCTTGGCGTTGGGGACCAGCGCCACCGGATTGCAGGCTTCGGCCTGGTCGGGATGCGCGAGCGCGTCGAGGCCCACGGCGGACAGCTTCGCCACGGGCCCCAGCCCGGAGGCGGGTTCCAGGTCCACGCGGAACTACCGATCCAAGCTCACACCCCATGAGCACCCGAGTGCTCCTGGTCGATGACCAAGCGGTGGTGCGCGCCGGCATCCGCGTGCTCATCGAGCTGACCGACGACCTCATCATCTGCGGCGAAGCCGCCGACGGGACCCAAGCCGTCCAGATGACCAGGGCCCTCAAACCCGACGTCGTTCTCATGGACATCCGCATGCCCCGCAGCGACGGGATCACCGCAACCCGGCAGATCACCCACGACCCCGATCTCGCCGACGTGCGCATCATCGCCCTGACCACCTTCGACACCGACGAGCACCTCTTCGGGGCGCTGGCAGCCGGCGCCGCCGGGTTCCTGCTCAAGGACGTCGAAGCCACACACCTCCAGGACGCCATCCGCACCGTCGCCCGCGGCGACAGCCTGCTGGACCCTGCGATCACCCGACGGGTCCTCGACGAACTCACCCAGCGCGCCACACCCACCGCCCACCAACCCGAACGCCTCGACCAACTCACTGACCGAGAACGGGAAGCCACACGCCTCGCCGCCACCGGGCTGACCAACCAGCAGATCGCCGAGCACCTCCACGTCAGCCCCCACACCGCCAAGACCCACATCAACCGCGCCATGACCAAGCTCCACGCCCGAGACCGCGGCCAACTCGTGACCATCGCCTACCAAACCGGACTCGCAACCCTCGACCCCAGCTGAACCGGACCCCTCTGCTCGTGTGGACGCCCTTCCGTCGCGTGGTCACCGCTAGCCACATGCAGCTCGCTCCCCTGAACCTGCCCCACACCGCCGCGAGCTGGGCGCCTCGAAGCGGGCAAAGCGGCCCCCACATAGGTCGCTTCGGTCGCCGGTGGGTGCCAAAAAGTCGGTGGCGGGTCTAGAGTCGGCAGTGCCCGTAGGGCCATTGATCCGGGATGGGAGCTTCGCATGAACATCAGATCACGGTGGCTTGCCTCACTGGCAGCCACCGCCATCGCGATATCCATGACCGTACTGACGGCGACCGCGCCTGCCAGTGCGGCCGAACGCCCGGACAGTCTGGGCAAGGACTTCTGGGTGACGTTCACCCAGAATCTCGGAAGCCCGGACCTGTCACTGTTCATCAGTTCTCCGACGGCGACCAGCGGCAACGTGAGCGTGCCCGGCCTCAGCTTCTCTGAGGACTTCACCGTGACACCCGGCACCGTGACCACCGTGACGGTCCCCTCCGCTGCCCAACTGGACGACGGCTCTTCCGGCGATCCGCAGAACCTGGGCATCCACATCACAGCCCAGGACGAGGTGGCCGTCTACGGGCTGAACCGCATTCAGTTCACGACCGATGCCTTCATGGCGTTGCCGGTCGATGTCTTGAGTTCCGAGCACGTTGTTCTGGGGTGGCCCGCACCGGGTATCCAACTGGGTCTGAACTCGGAGTTCGCGGTCGTGGCCACTGAAGATGGCACCGAGGTGACGTACGTGCCGACCGCCGACACCACAGCGGGTGTCAACGCGGGGGTGTCGACGACCAAGACCCTGAACAAGGGGGATGCCTTGCCAGTGCAGTCGTCGACCGGCGACCTCAGTGGCAGTTCCGTGACGTCCACGAAGCCTGTGGCTGTCTTCGGTGGGCACGAGTGTGCCAACGTTCCGAACAACCAGACCCTCTACTGCGACTACCTGGTGGAGCAGCTCCCGGGCACCGGCACGTGGGGCAAATCCTTCCTCACCGTTCCCCTGAAGACCCGGCTGAACGGGGACACCTTCCGGATGGTCGCCGAGCAGGACGGCACGACGGTGTCGGTCAACGGCGCAGTGGTGGCCAATCTGAACAAGGGTCAGGTGCACCAGCAGATCATCGACGGGCAGTCCACGGTGACTGCGGACAAGCCGATCCTGCTTGCGCAATACTCCAACGGCACCACTTACGACGGCGTCACCAGTGACCCGTTCATGATGCTGGTGACCCCGACCGAGCAGTTCCTGTCCGACTACACGTTCACCACACCGGCGACGGGATTCCGGGTGAATTACGTCAATGTGGTGGCCCCGACCGCTTCGGTCGGTGACGTGAAACTCGACGGGGCGGTGGTTCCGGGCGGGGCGTTCACCCCGATCGGGTCGACCGGGTTCTCCGGGGCGCAACTCGACCTGACCCTGGGCAGCCACACGATCACGTCGAGCCAGCCCTTGGGCATCTACGTCTACGGGTTCGACCAGGCCGACTCGTACGGCTACCCGGGTGGGGCAGCGTACGCGGCCATCAACGACGTGGCAGGGCTGAGCCTCACCCCGGCCACGCAGGACAAGACGATCAACACCCAGGCCTGCGTGACCACCGGGGTGACCGACCAGAACGGCAAGGGCCTACCCGGCATCCAGGTCAACCTGAAGGCCACCGGGGTCAACCCGCTGGACACCACAGTGCTCACCGACGCAGCGGGTACCTACCAGTACTGCTACACCAGCGCCGCTACGGGCACCGACACGTTCACCGCGAGCTTCAACACGCTCAGCGCCAGCGCCACGGTGGCGTGGACCTCCGGCACCCCCACCCCGCCGGTGGTCAAGAAGAAGAAACTGCCGATCAACGCCAAGGGCGTGGCCAAATCCCCGGCACAGTTGAAGAACGGCAAGGTCGTGCTGGTCAAGAGCCTGGGCACCAACAAGAACGGCAAGACCACGGTGCGGGCGTTCTGCCGGCCGGCCAAGAGCAACGCGGCCGGTGAGGTGCGGTTCTGCGACGTGACCGTCAGCAAGAAGGGCAAGGTGACCGTCCGGTCCACCGGCTACGACACGCTGAAAGTCACCGTCAAGGTCCGCGCCACACCCAAGAAGGGCCAGAAGGACACCTGGAAGTCCAACACCTGGACCCGCACCTGGAAGGTCCGCACCTGACCTACCACCAACCTGTGGGGGTGTCCTGATCCAGGGGCACCCCCACAGTGCTGTCCGGGACCGGTACCGGCGGCGGCTTGTGACTGGCCTGGGGGCTGCGCGACGTGCGTGCCAAGTTCGTCACGTGCTCCCAGCGAACAGGGTTGAACGGGTTCGTGAGGTGCTATGGGGTACATGACCTGCACACGGGTAACACGTTGGCGGCTATCGCGAGGGCCTCACAGGCGGAACTCAATGCGGCGTATGGGGCACTCGAGCGCGGCCGCGGGGTTACCTGCACACGGTCGAGGATCACGGCCGGGCGAACGCAAGGCGCTCACTGCACTCAAGGGCGCGCCGTGCCACGCGCCGCCAATTGCGCTTGCCGAAGCGGACTGTGGCAGCGGTGGCGGAGTTTGGTGACGAGGTGCAACCCAGTTGATCGTGGTTACCCAACTTCGGTTCCCGGGCGTCTCTGACTAGGGCTCTTACGTGGAGCGGGTGACGAGAATCGAACTCGCACTGTCAGCTTGGGAAGCTGATGTTCTGCCATTGAACTACACCCGCGCGGTTCACTCATTATGCCTCACGACCCCCGGCGCGCGGTCCGGGGCAGTGATTGTTGCGGAGGTGCGGGGCGGTGCGGGAGCTTTGTGATGAAGGTGGGCGGTAGCCGGCGGGGGACCCTGCACCGTCGACGCAATCCGGCCCGAAGCTGTTGCACCTTCGCAACAACCACACCGGCCGCACCCCGGACAGTGCACGAAGTGGGCCCGGGTCGGTAAGGATGGGCCCATGCGAGTGGTGGTGATCGGCGCCGATGCGTGCGGCGCGTCAGCTGCGTCGGGGATAAAGCGGGCGCTCAAGGACGGGGTCGAGGTCATCGTGCTGGAACGCCAGCCGTGGACGTCGTACTCGGCGTGCGGCATTCCCTACTGGATCGCGGGGGAGGTGGACGGCCCGGACGCGCTCGTCGCGCGGACGCCAGAGGAGCACCGGGCCAACGGTCTTGATCTGCGCACCGGCTGGAGCGCCATCTCCATCGACCCCGCCGGCCGCCAGGTCACGGCGGTGGAGACGGCCACGACCCGCGAGGAGCAGTTCACCTACGACCACCTCGTCATCGGCACTGGTGCCAGCCCCCTGCGCCCGCCCATCCCAGGGATCGACCTGCCCGGTGTGCACGGGGTGCAGACGCTCGACGACGGCCTGCGCGTGCTCGACTCGCTGCATCGGGAGCCGCAGCACGCGGTCGTCGTCGGCGCCGGGTACATCGGCATCGAAATGGCGGAGGCGATGTGCCGCCGGGGGTTGCCGGTGATCGTGGTCGACCAGGCCGAGGAACCGATGACCGCCTTGGACCCGGACATGGGTGCATTGATCGGTAAGGCGATGGCCGGGATGGGCATCACCTACCGCGGCGGGGAGGCCGTGACTCGCATCGAAGCCGGTGAGAGCGGGCGGGTGGCTGCCGTCGTCACCGCGGAGGGCCGGTACCCCGCGGACATCGTGCTGCTCGGTCTGG
Organism: Micrococcales bacterium; assembly: GCA_016703125.1. NCBI lineage: Bacteria > Bacillati > Actinomycetota > Actinomycetes > Micrococcales > Micrococcales bacterium. The sequence continues at coordinate 518,987 of JADJCR010000002.1, forward strand.
GTGTGAAGCCCAACACCGAACTGGCTCAGGCGGCGGGGCTGCCGCTGGGTGAACACGGTGGTCTGCTCACGGACGACCGTATGCAGGTCGTCGGCCACCCCGACATCTGGGCGGGCGGCGACTGTGTGGAGGTGGTCGACCGGCTCACCGGCCAGCGCCGCCACGTCGCCCTCGGGACGCATGCGAACAAGCACGGACGGGTGATCGCGGCGAACGTCGCGGGCGGGGATCTGCGCTTCCCAGGGGTCATCGGCACCGCGATCTCCAAGGTGTGCGACCTGGAGATCTCCCGGACCGGCATGCGCGAGCAGGAGGCGCGCGTACTCGGCCTGGACGTCGTGGCAGCCACGATCAAAGCGTCGACCAAGGCCCATTACGCACTGGGAGCGGGCCCGGTCCACGTCAAGGCGATCGCCGAGCGGGGCACCGGGCGACTGCTCGGCTGCCAGATCGTCGGTAAAGCCGGCGCGGGAAAGCGCATCGACGCGGCGGCCACAGCCATCTGGAACGGCATGACCGTCGAGGAGGTCACGAGTCTCGACCTGGCGTACGCGCCGCCGTTCTCGCCGGTGTGGGATCCGCTGCAGATGGCGACCCGGAGACTGACGGGGATGGTGTGACGGCCCGGTGGCATGAGGGCAGCCACAACAAGGCCAGGAGCATGCCGACCGCTGTGGTCCCGGCGGCCACCAAGGAACTGGCGCCGAAGCCGGACGTGAACGCTGTCTATGTAGGCGGCAGGATCGCCGCGCCGTCGGGAACCTGCTGAGACACGACCACCCCAACACCCATCGACTCCTCAGTAAGCGCGACCACCTGTTCGGGGAAACCGGCGAGCTGCTTGGCTGCCTTCGGCTCGTAGAGGCAGGCGAGACAGGCGACGGTTGCCTCAGCGAACGGCCCCGACGCGGTGGCGCGGCTGCGAGCGGAACCGCGAGTTCGCCGAGCACTACCGGCTGATGTTCGAGCGCATGCACCAGGTCGAGCCGAGCGAGCAGGGGATGCTGAGGGCGTTCGCATCGTTCGAGCAACCGGTCGGCAATGTCGCGGCGGCGCAGTCCCTGCGACCGCTTGGTGTCGGAAGTGACGTCGAGGTCGCCCGGCAGATCTCGTCGGCGCTGCACGCCACGGTGAGCCTGGAACTACTCGGCATCAGCTTCGCCGAGGATGCGCGAAAGGAGTTGCAGGCGATGCTGGATGCGCTGCTGCGGGTTGGAGGCGGGCGCATAGAGGGTGCTGCCATGATGGCGACGTGCCCAGAACCCTTGCCGACGCCCGGCGCGAGTTCCTGAATCACCGCTCGCCGCGCATCCTGCTCGCCTGTTTGGCCCTGGCCGTGGCGGTCAGGCTGCTGGTCGGCGACTTCACATGGTGGAACGTGCTGCCGTTCGTGGCCGTGGTCCTCATCCAGCCGTTCCTGGAGTGGACCATCCATGTGTTCGTCCTGCATGCCCGGCCCAAGGAGTTCGCGGGCCGCACTTTCGACACGGTCGTCGCCCGGGATCACCGTCTGCACCACCAGGACCCGCGCGACATCCCTCTGATCTTCATCCCTCTGCGATGGGTCGGGTACCTCATCGGTTCAGTGCTCATCGTGGGCTTGGCATTCCCCACCTGGCCGATGCGCACGTCGTTCTATGTCGCGGCCTTCGCTATGGCCGTCGTCTATGAGTGGTCGCATTTCCTGATCCACACCGACTACAAGCCGAAGACGCGCATGTACCGCCATCTCTACGACAACCACCGGTGGCACCACTACCGCAACGAGCACTACTGGTTCGGCATCACCTCGACGGTGGGCGACCAGGCGCTGCGGACGTCCCCGGGCCGCGACGATGTGCCCGTGTCACGCACCGCGAAGAACCTGCTGGGTGCGTAGGACCACTACATGTGGTTGGCGGTCCTCTTGGCCCTGAACCGCACCGTGGTGATGGGTCCTTTCCCGGCGGCACCGATGCCGCGGACCTTGAGCCCGTATCTCTTGCCGGCCCGCAGATGGCGCACGGTGTACTTGCGCGTGGTGACGGGGCGCCAAGCGGTGTACTTCTTGCCTGGGCGTCGCACCCGAATCTGATAGTGGGTGGCGTTCAGCGCCCCGGTCCAGCGGACGACGGCCTTCTTGCGCAGGACCTTGACCTTGACCTTGACCTTGCCTACGGCGGCCGGCGGTTGGGCCAGTGGCGTGAGCACCGGGCTCGCCGCAGATGGCGCGGACGTGCCTAGGGCATTCGTCGCGGTGACGGTGAACGTGTGACCGATGCCGTTGGTGAGGCCGTCGACGATGCAACAAGTGCCTGCGGTCACACACTGTCCGGTCGGCGCACCGGTGACCGAGTATGAACTGACCGGCGACCCGCCGTCCCACTCGGGTGGGACCCACGTGAGGGTGACCCGGCCGTCTCCAGCCTCACCGGCCAGCCCGGTCGGCGGATCCGGGGCGCTCAGCGGCGGTGCCTCGGCGGTGGCGGCAAGAGTGAACCCGGACCCGCAGGACACCACCCGCGGCGTGCCGAGTGTGCCGGGCGCGAGCACGGCGCTGGTCGCGTACTGCCCCGTGACGCTGCCGATCTCGCCGTGACCATTCATGCCCCAGCAGTAGAAGTCGGCAGCGGTGGCCGCGCACGCGTGCTGCGCCCCCGCGCTGACATGCCGGATGGTCAAGCCGCCCAGTCCGGTGACTGCGGTCGGCACGAGCCGCGGGCTCATGTCCCCGGCGCCGAGTTGGGCCCAGCCGTTGTGCCCCCAGCAGAGGGCATTGCCCTCGGAGATCCCGCAACTGGCGAGCCGGCCGGCCGACACGGCGGTGAAGGGGTGTCCGCCGGCGATAGCGACCGGTCCCGGCGAACTCGTGTCGTCGCCCGTGCCGAGTTGACCGTAGTAGTTGTCGCCCCAGCAAAGCCCGTTCCATCGACGGCCCAGGCACAGGTGTGTGCCGCCCCGGCAGAGATCCCGGCCAGCGGCTTGCCCGGATCGCTCACGACGACAGGTTCACGTCCGGTCCCGGGCGCCCCCAGCTGGCCGTCGTCGTTGCGACCCCAGCAGTAAGCCTTGCCCGCGGTGTCCAGAGCACACGTGTGGTAGCCGCCGGCCGTGATCGAGACCAGGGTCTTGCCCGCCAGCACGCCAGTAACGGAGACCGGAATCGGAACCAGCGAACGGACGGCGTTGAGGTCGCCGAGTTGGCGGTAGTTGCCGTCACCCCAGCAGTAGGCACGCCCGTCGACCAGGGCGCAGGTGTGCGCCTCGCCCGCGGCGATGGCAGAAGCCGGCCCCAGCGAGACGCTCACCGGCTCGTCGCGGTACCCGACGGTGCCCATCCCGAGCTGGCCCTGGTCACCGTTACCGGCGCACTGCACCGAGCCGTCCTGCAGGATCACGCAGGCATGGCCCGCGCCAGCCGCGACCTGCGTGGCCCCTGCGGGTACCGCCACCGGCGCCCATGCCTCCCAGATGCGGCCGTCCCCCAGTTGCCCCGACTCGCCCGCACCCCAGCAGTACGCGTGGCCGTCGCCGTCGATTGCGCACGATTGGTTGAAGCCGGCGGCCACCCGGACGGCCTCTTCGGGAACGGCCACGACGGCGGGGCTCAGCACCTTGCCGATGTTGTTGTTGCCGACCTTGCCCTCCGCGCCGTCACCCCAGCACAGCGTGCTGCCATCTGCGGCGAGTCCGCAGGTGTGGATACTCCCAGCACTGATCGCCCTCAGCCCACCCGCTGGCAGGCCGACCACCGCACCCGGGGTGCCGGAGGTCGTGGTGGAACCACGTCCTAGTTGCCCGTAGTATCCGTAGCCCCAGCAGTAGGCCTCACCGCTGGGCCCCACCGCGCAGGTGTGAGAGCCGCCGGCTGTGATGCTGATCAGTTGCTCTGCCACCGAATGGTCGACCTGCACCGCAGTCAGGGCGTTCGTGGTCGTGCCGTCACCAAGTTGGCCGAAGTAGTTGTAGCCCCAGCAGAACGCGTGGTCCTTCTGGTCCACGGCGCATGTGTGGCCGCCGCCGCTGTCGATTTCGGTCAGGATCACTGTGTTGAGCACGCCACTGGTGTCGACCGCACGGGGCAGCGGGGCTTCGGTGGTGTCACCTGTCCCCAGTTGTCCACCGCCGTTGATCCCCCCAGCAATAGGCTCGCCCCGCGGTGTCGAGTGCGCATGCCGTGAAATTGCCCATGGTGATGTCGGTGAGCGTCTTGCCCGCGAGCACCCCGTCGGCGTCGACCCGGACCGGACTCGTGGCGTTGGTGGTGGCGCCGTTGCCCAAGGAGTATCTGACACCCCAGCAATGGGCCTGGCCCTTGTCGTCGATCGCGCACCTTCCCCAGGTGCCGACTGCGATCTGGGTGAGCACCGTGCCTTCCGGGAAGTCGACTGCCACGGCTGAGGATGAGCTCGTCGCCTGGCCGTCGCCGAGTTCGCCCGAGACGCCGAGCCCCCAGCACCACGCCGCGCCGTGGGTGTCGAGGGCGCAACGTGCCGCTCGCCGGTGGCGATCTGATCCAAGCTGGTGGTCGCGGACACGGCCATGGGAGTCATCGCGATCCCGGTCATTCCCACCCCGAGTTGGCCGAAGTAGGAGGACCCCCAACCATAGGCGCGCGGGGTGTCGGGGGGACGCGAGGCGGAGGCGGTGTAGGGGAGCCCGAGCCCTGCCAGCAGCAGGACCAGAACCATCGAAATGCGCTTCATCGAAGCCACCCCCCGACCTGCGCGTCGGTGACTCCAGTCTACGCCGGACGTGGGCTGGGGGACGAGGCGAAGAGAGGAGCCCACTTGTTCTCGACCGGCACCGAACCCGCTGGCCCGGTGTAGTCTCACGCACGTGAGTGCCCCGATCCTGCCCAGGCGCGTCCTCGTGACCGGCGGCGCAGGATTCATCGGCTCGCACCTGTGCGAACGTCTGCTGCAGCAGGGGCACGAGGTCCTGTGCCTCGACAACTTCTACTCGTCGTCGCGGGGCAACGTCGAGCATCTGATCGCGAACCGGCGGTTCGAGTTGATGCGCCACGACGTCACCTTCCCGCTGTACGTCGAAGTGGACGAGGTCTACCACCTGGCCTGCCCGGCCTCCCCGATCCACTACCAGCGCGACCCCGTCCAGACCACCAAGACCAGCGTCCACGGTTCGATCAACGTGCTCGGGCTGGCGAAGCGGACCAAGGCGCGCATCCTGCTCGCATCGACCTCCGAGGTCTACGGCGATCCGACAGTCCATCCCCAGACGCGAGGACTACTGGGGAACGTCAATCCGATCGGTGTTCGCGCCTGCTACGACGAGGGCAAACGGTGCGCCGAGACGTTGTTCAGGACTACCGGCGGCAGCACGCCATGGACACGAAGATCGTGCGGATCTTCAACACGTACGGGCCGCGCATGGCACCGGACGACGGCCGGGTCGTCAGCAACTTCATCATGCAGGCGCTGGCCGGTGAACCGCTGACGGTCTACGGGACCGGTGAACAGACGAGGTCCTTCTGCTACGTCGATGATCTGGTGGACGGGCTCGTGGCGATGATGAACACCGCGCCGGACGTCAGCGGACCGATCAACCTCGGCAATCCGGAGGAGGTCAGCATGCGGAATCTGGCCATTAAGATCGCCCAGATCGCTGGTGTCGAAGTAGAGATGAGGCATGAACCGCTGCCCGACGACGATCCGGCGCAACGGATGCCCGACGCCTCGCGTGCCGGCGACGAACTGGGCTGGTCCGCCGGCGTCTCGCTGGACAAGGGTCTGGAGCAGACGCTGAACTGGTTCCGGCAGCAGTACTTCAGTGATCCGGTTGGTGCACCGTGAGCGAGCGACTCGGTACCCGTCAGCCGCGGGTGTCGACCCGTAACGAGTTCCTGCGCGACTATCAACTGCGGGTGCGAGCGCTGGACGTGGCGGTCATCCTGGCAGCGATCGTCGTCGGTCTGCTCCTGGGATGGGGCTACGGCGGCGAGTTCTTCGGGGATGACCGACCCCGGCAGGTGTTCAGTATCGCCCTGCTGATCGTGTGGCCGGTGGCCCTTTGGCAGACCCAGTCGACCAAGGCCACCCTGATCGCCAACGGACTCGGTGAGTACCGGCGCGTCATCGTGGCCACCGTCTGGACGGCCCTGATCGTGATGAGCCTGGCCTATCTGACCGGCACCAGCCGCGGTCGTTGGTTCCTGTTCGGCGTGCTGCTGTCCGGACTCGCGCTGCTCTTGCTGGAGCGCAACCTCATGCGGCGATGGCTGCACCGGCGGATGGCCGAGGGGCAGCCCTTGCACCGGGTGTTCCTGATCGCTCCGCCATCAAGGCTGGCCTCCCTTCAGGGTGACCTGGCGCTTTCCCAGGGCCGCTTCGTAACGGTCGGGGGCTTGACGCTGGAGCACGACTGGGACCCGAGATCGGCAGTGGACAACGCCCTGGCCAGTCGGGCGGACACCATCCTGTTCGCCCCCGGCGGTGACATGGATCCCCAGCAGACCCGGCGGCTGGGCTGGGCGATGGAGGACTCCGACCTGTCGTTGATGGTGAGCGCGTCGCTGGTCGAGGTGGCCGGACCCCGGCTGTCCGTCGAGCCCGTCGAGTCGTTGTCCTTCGTGCGTGTCGACATGCCGAAGTTCAGCGGCACGGCGATCGTGCTCAAGGCGATCACCGACGTCGTGGGCGCCAGCATCCTGCTGATCCTGCTCGGATTGCCGATGCTGGTGGTCGCTCTCCTCATCCGGCGCGGTTCCGCCGGGCCGGCGATCTTCAAGCAGGAGCGGGTGGGCATGGACGGCAGGACCTTCATGTGCTGGAAGTTCCGGACCATGTACGAGGACGCAGATGCCCGACGGGCGGAACTGCGCGCCGCGCACGGTGACGACGGCGCGACGTTCAAGATGGCCGACGATCCGCGGGTGACCCGCGTCGGGCGGTCCCTGCGGCGGTTCTCCATGGACGAGTTGCCACAACTAGTCAACGTGTGGCGCGGCGACATGTCCCTGGTGGGCCCGAGACCGCACCCCTTGGACGACGTGGAACGCTACGACGACCTGGCGGTACGCAGGTTGCGCGCTCGGCCCGGGATGACCGGTCTGTGGCAGGTGCGCGGCCGCTCGGACCTGTCGTGGGAGGAGTCGGTGCGGCTCGACCTGTACTACGTGGAGAACTGGTCGCTGTCGATGGACTTCGTGATCATGGCGAGCACCGTCAGTGCGGTACTTGGTGGGCGGGGGGCTTACTGAGTGCGTGTGCTGCTCAGCGGTTACACGTGCGATTCGGACGGGGGCAGCGAGGCTGCAAACACCTGGTACACGGCGCTCGAACTCGCCCGGGCCGGGGCTGCCGTCCATCTCTTGACGCGGGAGGCCGGCAGGGCGCAGGTGGCCCCCGCCGTGGCTGAGGCGCAGGCTATCGGCCTGGAGTTGGGGGTCACCTACCTGTCCGACGAGATCCGCCCGGCAGCCCTGCAGCGGGGACAGATCGGCGTCTACGCGAAATATGCGGCCTTCCAGCGGCGCGTACACGCCTGGGCGCAGGCCCCCCCGGGTTGGGATGTCGGTCATCACGTGTGGTGGGGGTCGGTGAACCATCCCGTGGGTCTGGCCGGCGCGGTCCGACCGCTGGTCCTCGGGCCGGTCGGGGGTGGCCAAGGCCTGCCTCGTGACCTTGCCCAGTGGGTCGATGGCCCCCTGCGCTGGCAGCGCCTGAGGAACGCGGCGCTAGCCGACGGGGGCGGGTTGAGGCGACTGTGGTCACCAGGTGTCCGTAAGGCCGATCTGGTGCTCACCGCCAACCGGGAGACCGAGCGCCTGGTGGGACGCATGGGCGTAGTAAGTACCGCCCCAATGCTTCCTGAGGGTGTGCGGCGGATGCCTTCGGCGGCCGAGTTCCCGGTGCGCCCACTGGTCGTCTGGGTCGGGCGACTGTTGCCGATAAAGGGGGTGCGTCTGGCTGTTGAGTCCTTCCGTGAATGCCGCCTTCGCGTCCCCGAGGCGCAGTTGTTGTTCATCGGCGACGGCCCCCTGGCTCAGGATCTCCGGGCATGGTCCGGCCCGCTCGTGGATGAAGGGGCGGTGCAGATCCTCGGACGGATGCCGTGGGATGCCGCCCAGCGGACACTGCGCACCGCGAGGCTGCATCTGTTCACGGGCGTACGGGACTCGTCATCGGCGCAGACTCTCGAGGCGGCGGCCTGGGGGGTGCCAACAGTTGGGCTGGATCAATTCGGGCTGCGACGGTTCTGCCACCGACCGGGGTTCATATTGGTGCCTCCCACACCCGGCACATCGCTGCCCGAGCGACTGGGGGCGGCCATGGCAAGGGCACTGGACTGGGATGACTCGCAGTGGCGGGTCCAGAGCGGGGGCGCCCGGGAGTTCGCGGGTGAGAACACCTACTCTGCACGGGCCAGGGTTCTGCTGGCGCACTACGACGATGTCCGCTCACGACGGGCTGAAACGCCTCGGCGCTAGGGTTCAGGCATGTCTCGCGCATCGCAGCATCTGATGGGGCACTCATCCACACGAGATGTCCTTGGCGAGTGGGTGGCGGCTGCGTGAAGCCCTCGGTGCTGCTCGTGTCCAATCATCCAGATGACGCCGGCTCCCCAGGGCATCTTGACGGCCTCCGCTGTCTTGTGGCCTCAGGGGAGTTGGGCGGAGTGGAGGTCGTCCACGCGGCGGCCCGCCCGGGGGAATCTCAGATGTCCGTCAACGAGCGGGTCGTCCGCGAGATCTCGGCATCCCGGTGCGAGAACGTCCTAGTGCTGTCCATGAAGTCGCGGGTCACGGACATGGAGGGCGTGAGTGGAGCGTTGGCAGGGCGACGGCTCCTCTACTGGGAAGGCGACCCCTGGGGCAGAGGGAAGCGCGCTCCTGAGGAGATGAAGGCTTGGTTGTCGATGGCGGACACTGTGTTCAGCGTGGGTGGTCATCCTCAAGTGGAACTGCTGAACCGGGCCGGCGCCGCACGTGTGGTAGGGATCATGCACACCTACGACCACGTCCTCTTCTCCGCCGCTGAGAAGGGCGAGACCCCGCGCCGGACAACTTGCGACGTCGTGTTCCTGGGCTCGAACCTCACGCGAGTACCTCTGATCTCGGGCTTACCCGGATCGTGGCAGAGATTCGATCTCGTGGCTGGCCTGCGCAGGGACCACGGTCCCCGGTTCCTGCTGGGTGGCGCAGGGTGGCCTCGCCGATGGTCAGTCGGCAGGGTTCCGTTCGGCGCGCAGGCGGCCTTCCTCCGCCGCGCGGAGGTCGTGGCCAACTGGGATCATTTCCCCGGTACTCATGCCTACACCAGTGACAGGCTGGCAGTCGCGATGATCAGCGGACGGGTCCAGGTTTCCACGAGGCATCCCGAGATGGACTGGTTGCCCGGTCGCGAAGCCGGCTTGGTTCTGGTGGCCAGCCCGTCTGAAGTACGTCGGGCGGTGCGTTCCGTGCTCGATGCAGGAGATGCGCCGGAACTGGGCCGGTATGCGCATTCATGGGCCAAGGGGCGGGTGAGTCACCGGGAGGCCGTGAGGTTCATGCTGTCGACTGTCTGGGACCATGTGGAACCACCACCTGCTGATCCGTGGGCCAGGATTCCGCAGGTGCATCATGCCTAGAAATGTCGTCGTTCTGATGGGCCGGCTGGGGAATCAACTCTTCCAGTACAGTTTCGGCGTCTGGCTGCATCAGCAGACAGGACTTCCAACGGCATTCGATTGTTCGTTCGTGGGGAGGTCCGGACTCTGTGGTCCGGATGCCCTGCGACGTGCCATGTGGGAAGCGCGTGTTCGTGGCTCCCCGCGCATGCCAGTGCTCCGAGGTCGACTCGATCCGTTGGCGCGGCTCCTGAGGGCTGTACGCGGGCCCTCCCGACTGATCGTGGATCTGAGCGCTGAGGGCGAGTTGTCAGCTTCGCAACTGCGAGCAGCTTGGTATCTCGGGTACTGGCAACGCTGCGAATATGCGATGAGCGCCCGGCGACAGTTGCAGGGGATCTTCGGCCTCTCGGACACGACCAGGGACCCAGTGATCCGCGTGCACATACGCCGCGGCGACTACGTGGCCTTGGCCCAGACCGCGGAGACCTCTTGGTATCAGCGGGCCGTGGCACGGGCGCTGGAATCACGTCCCGGTCCGGTGGAGGTGATCAGTGATGATCCGGAATGGTGCGGGTCCGTTCTGCGACTTCCGGTGCCCTTCGAGGTGCGTACATATGGGTCTGTGCTCGCCGACTTCGACGCGTTGGCTCGGGCCGATGTGCTGGTCGCAACGGGCAGTACCTACTCGTGGTGGGCAGCGTTCCTCGGCAGACCCCACGTGGTTCACGGACACCAGGTGCTACCGCCGACGCTGTGGTCGGCTACGGAGGGGGTCCTTGTCGTATGAGGGCCATAGGCATCTGCGTGCGCGGCTTCCACGGAACCGCTTGTCAGCGACGCAGGTGCTGGAGAACTGGGAGGTGTCGCCTTGCGGCGTACGTCGCCAGAAGGAACACCCCCACGCACGTTGCGCTGGCAGCGATGACGATCCATGAGTCCGCGTCTGCCCAGGCCAGCCAGCACGAAGCACAGTCACCGGAACTGAAGCCAGCAACGCGACCGTCAGCCAGCGGGCGGCGGTGCTGATTTCGAGCAGCCTGTGACGGTATGCAGCGTGAACACTCGCCAGGAGGAAGAGCCAGGACGCAGCGAGGCTGCCTGCCGCCAACCATCGCCAATCCGCAGTGACCACCAGACCAACGGTGGCGACGGCCATCACGCTGATACTCGATGCCTGACCCCACCACAGGACTCTGAAGCGCCCGGCCGCTTCGGAGGCTGTGGTCAGCAGAGTGGCAATGGCTGTGACGGCAGCAGCTAGCCACAACCACACCGCCATATGCGAGGCCACGACCCACTGATCCCCGAGGAGGATGAGTACACCTGCGTGTATCGCGGGAGCCAAGCCGAGGGATGCCGGGATGACCAGCCAGAGCCCCCTGACAGCAATTCGGTCCATGCGGGCGTGGATCCGGCGAGCCATCCGCCTTCCTGAAGTGCGGAAAGGCCGCCGTGGACCACGCCCGGACAGCCGTTTCAACCGGTACCTGAGTGAGCGCGACAGCGCGGTTCCACGCCCCTAGGACGTCGGGACCCGCCACCCGGCTGAGAACCCACAAGGGCACAGTGAACGTGAAGTAGGAGACGACCGAGGTGCCCGAAGAGTTGACGGCGAATCGGAGATCGGGAACGGAATCCGCTCGGGGTACAGCGGGTAGCCGAGTGCCGGCGAGACGCCAGGCCAGTAGCAGGCCCAGGAATACCGGTGTCGAGACTGGAAGCACAGCAAGCGTCCACGGCTCTTTCAGGATGACGGTAACCGCGGCTCCTGCGGCTACCCCGAGGAGCCCGGCCGTCAGTGAGGCGAGGGTGAGTGTGCGCATTCGACCTAGCCGCCGAACGACTCCGGAGAGGACGCCTGCATAGGCAGCAGCCACGATGCTGAGACTCATCACCCTGATCAGGAGGGTGGCCTGCGCGTTCCCCCAGAGTGCAGCGAGCCAAGGTGCGCTGATGGCAACGATCGCCGCCAGGCTGGCGGCCGCGAAGAGGGCCAGCCCGAGGATCTGACGGTCGGCGGCTGTCGAATCATCTGGACGCCGCGCAGTCGATTTGGCGAAGCCGTTAACCGTGAGCAGCGACCCCAGCGCCACAGTCGCACTGGCCGCAGCGTAGGCCCCGAACTCGGACGGTGCGAACAGGCGACTGGTGATCGCCGTGTATCCCAGCTGTGTCAGCAAGAGCACGACCTGCACGATCAGCAGGCCGGAGGCCTGCCGGGCGACGCTACGCACCAGATGGTCAGACATGGGCCCTGGTACCTTGCCGTGGGCGGCGTGGCCGGCGACTCCAAGCGTCCACTCCCGCCACGAAGGACCTCACCATACGGTCCATTGGGCAGTCGGAGGCCTTATCGAGACAGGCACCGACCATCGCCGAACGCCGGCCCTCGTCCCCCAGCAGCGTGACGAGGGCCTCGCCGAACTGGCGGGCTGTGGCGGCACCATCGAGCCAGCCGGAGTCACGGCCAGGTGACAGATACTCGGCCTCCGGACCGTGGAGCCTCCCCATTCGCGTGACGATAGGGACGCCGCTCACCAGGAGTCCACGACCACCAGCCCCAACTGGCTCGGAACGGCCAGCAGGCGTGCGGATTTCAGGGCGAGGGCCTTCGCGGGGCCGTCCACGCGGCCCAGCACCCGAACCGGCAGTCCGGCGTTCTGCATCGCCCGCAGCCTGGACTCGTCGTTGCCGGACCCGGCTACCAGAAGGCGGAATCGCCGTTCTTGCCGGTGGGCTGCACGGGCCGATGCAACGAGGTAGTCCACGTCCTTCAGGCCGTCCACTCCTCCCAGGAACAGGGCGCAGTAACGGGCATCGACGTCGTGCTCGGCCTGGAACCGAGCCAGTTCCGCCTCCGTGGTCGCATTGAGGTCACGAACCAGGGCGTCGGTGTCGATCGTGTTGTGGACAACAGTGACGCGATCGACCGGGTAGCCGTGGCCGATCACGTCAGCCGCCCCCGAAGGTGTGTAGGCGAAGAACCAGTCGCTCTGCCGCGTCACCCACTGCTTGAAGTTCGCGGCCGCAGCGCTCTGGGTCGAGGAGTACGACCGGCCGTGACCCCACAGAGCTACAGCAGGTCCTCCCCACCGGCGGCGCAGCAGCGGCATGTAGCCGTCCAGGTTCTTGATCGCCTGCTCCAGCACAAGATAGTCCGCTCTGGTGGCACCGACGTCGCGCAGAGGGCGATACCGCAAACGCCCACGGGTCCGCGATTCGAGCAGGTCGCGGGCGAGCAGAGCGGAGAAGCCGGTGTCTCCGTCGCCGCGGGCACTGTCCGTCCTGCCCACGACGACCACGAGTTCCACGTCCCGGGTGGCCAACTCCTCTGCGGTGCGACTGTAGAAGGCGGTTCGATAGCGCGGGACGTAGGGCTGCACGACCACGAGCCGTTTCATACCGGCGTCGTCCGGTCCGGTGGGTGTGCCTGGTTCCCTGCCAGCGCCACCCCGACAACCACCCAGGACCAACTGGGCCAGTAGTAGAACATCCCGTAGCCGAGCAGGCCACACAGGAAGATCGCCAGCGGGTCCAGCCGATCTGAACGCAACAGTGTGGAGGCAACAGTGATCGCGACCACGACGACGACCCCCGCCAGGCCCAGCATGACGCTCACATCCACGAACATGTTGTGCGCTGAGTTGTATGGGTTCATCACACCGTCGCCGGGCCACTTCACGGGATTGACGCGCAGCACTCCCCCGAACAACCAGTGGTCCGGATCTCTCGGTGCGACAAGGCGGGTCCGCCACATCTCGAGGCGCCAGTCAAGGCTGTTCGACGAGGTGGCGGCATCTGCCAGGCCCCGCTCGGAAGCGGGCTCGCCCGCCCTCGGTAGCAGGTGCAGACCCGTCAGGGGCGCGAGGTTCGCGACCACCAGATACGCAAGAGGCGCGACGAGGCCGATCCAACTCTGTCGGGGGGCACCGCGTCGGTAGAACCGCGCGAACATCAGGGCGGTCACGATCGTGAAAGCCAACCACACGCTGCGGTGTTGTGAGAGAACCACCGAAACGCCGAGGAAGGTGGCCAGCAGCGCCTGTGTCCGACCGGCGGCCATGTCGGTGAGGACGAGTGCGAAGGCGAGCACGATGAGAAGGGCGAGGCTGGCGTGAACCGTGCGCATCGCGTAGAAGTCGCCGTATCGGGAGGTCTCGGTATCGATGATGCCCAGTGCCTTGCCCAAGATCGCGAGGTCCTGAATCACCGCCACCAGCAGACCGAGGGTGGTCAGTATCCAACGCCATACGAGCCACCGGCGCGGACCGAAGGTGAGGCCGAAGAGCAGGAACGCGGCTGACAGCAGCCACGGGCTCCACCCCGCCCAGAAGTTCAGGCCGAAGCTTGTCCCGCCGTCGAGCACCCAAATCGACAAGCCGAGCGTGCACATCGCTGCGAACGTGAGGGCGAGTGCTAGTCGCCATCTGTCACCGAGACGCAGCAGTCCGCCGCCTAAGGCACACCCCACCAACCCAACGAAGGAGACGAGGTCTCTCGTCCACGACGGTTGAATGCTCGATGCGAGGCTCCAGGGTGAGATCGCAGAGAGCAGGGTGAGGATCAGTACGACGTCGATCCCTGACAACCTGGGACGGGGTTCGGTGTCGCGTCCGGCGGGAACGATGGCCCGCACTGAGGATTCCGACACGCGATCCAGACTAGTGCGGATGGCCTCCCCGGTTGATGGTTCGCCGAACCGATCCGATCGCAAAGTCACGGCACCCCGACGTCCGCAGCCCGTCGAAGGGACTCGACCAGGCGAGCTTGGGTGGCGTGACACGAGAATCGGCGTTCCAGCACCTCGGCATCTGCTGGCGAACTTGCACGGGACAGGTGCTCGGCCAACCCGTCAGCGATCCCGGTGGGATCATTGACCACCGTCGTGAGTGACGACTTCCGGAGTTCGCGGATGCTGGCCTGCTCGGGTGGACCGACTGCCAGAACGGGCCGGCCGGACAGGAGGTATTCGGGGACTTTGCCCGAGACGGACAAGCGCGTGTACGACAGAGTCGCTGGATCAGCCGCCTCCACGAAGAGTAGGGCGCAGGCGGATCCGAGTTCTGTGGGAACTGCCCGCGGGCTCAGGGAGCCGGCATGTTGGATCTGCGAACAACGTCGGGCCAGGTCCGCGGCCTGTTGGGTCTCCTTGGGGTTCACGAACAGTCGTACCCGCCAGCCCGCAGGCAGGTGCTGCGCAACCTTCAGGATCACTTCGGAGCGCTGGTTGGCCAGTCCTCCCACATAGAGAAGAACGCGGTCCGCAACTGGTTCCTGCTCACGCATGCACTGGATGTCCGCTGAAGTGACGCAGTTGCCGACCACATCACATTCCCGGCCGTAGCGCCGCGTGTATTCCTCTGCCATCTGGGAGCCCACGGTGAGTATTCGGGGGGAGCGGTCCAGCAGATCGTGCAGGGTACGACGCACCTTGTTTCGGACCGTGCCCGACATCATGGCGCCCGCATGTGCAGTGGACGGCCAGTCATCCAGGAAGTGAGGGACAACGGGGATGTCGAGTCTGCAAGATATCTCCACACACAGGCGTGATACGCGAGCCCCCCAGACCGGGCTGTGGATGACCTCCGGGGCGAAGTCGGTCACCTGCGCGATGAGGGATCTCGACAAGGTGGCCGGGCTGAGATCGCGCAAGGCGCGCAGGATCGCGCGACCACCGAGATCCCTACTCGGTCTGTGGCCGCCAGATGAGGAGCGCGGGCGGCCAGCGGACGACCTAAGCAGCGCGGCGCCGCCCTCCATCGTCCGGGTCATCGGCCCGCGGGCGTCGAGAACTGCCGGGGACTCGCTGGCGGGTCGGAGGCACAACTGCAGGAGCCTGTCGTCCGGCCAGGGTCCGAAGGCACGCGAGAGCGTTATTGCCGCGCTGTTCGCGTCTCCCAGTTCGGTGAAGCCGACGAACAGCACGCGTGGATAGGCTTCAGTTCCGATCGAGGGCGGCAAGGTCCGACTCCACCATCAACCGCGCCAACTCGGGAACGAAGGTCCGTGCTGTCCAGCCGAGTCCGTCGTGCGCTTTGGTCGGATCCCCGACAAGTTCGTCCACCTCCGTCGGCCGCAGGTACCGCTCATCGAGTCGGACGTGCCTCTCCCAGTCCAAGCCCAGGTGCCCGAACGCGAACCCCAGGAAGTCCCGGACGGAGTAGGACGTCCCAGTGGCGATGACGTAGTCGCCGGGATCATCCGCCTGCAGCATCAGCCACATCGCCTCCACGTACTCCTTGGCGTACCCCCAGTCCCGCTTGGCATCGAGGTTGCCCAGGTACAGGTGCTCTTGAAGTCCGGCCGCGATCCGGGCCGCGGCCATCGAGATCTTGCGGCTGACGAAGGTCTCACCCCGCCGCGGAGATTCGTGGTTGAACAAGATGCCGTTGACTGCGAAGATCCCGTAGGCCTCCCGGTAGTTCCGAGCCATCCAGTAGGCGTACACCTTGGCCGCGGCATACGGGCTGCGCGGTCTCAGGGGGCTGGTCTCCGACTGTGGCGGAGAGGTGCTGCCGAACATCTCCGAACTGCTCGCCTGGTAGAAGCGAGCCGGGATCTCCGTGGCTCGCAGCGCTTCCAGGATCCGTATCGTCCCCAAGCCGGTGACGTCTCCGGTGTACTCGGGCTCGTCGAAAGACACACGCACATGAGACTGAGCCGCGAGGTGGTAGACCTCGTCCGGTGCCACTTTCTCGAGCAGTGTGGTCAGGCGCGAAGAGTCGGTGAGGTCGCCGTAGTGCAGGAACAACCGGGCGCTGGGATCATGTGGGTCTTGGTACAGGTGGTCGATCCTGTGCGTGTTGAAAGTCGAGGCGCGCCGGATCAGCCCGTGCACGGCGTACCCCCTGGCGAGCAGCAACTCGGCCAGGTACGACCCGTCCTGGCCAGTGATCCCGGTGATGAACGCCGTCTTCATTGCGGCCACGTTATCGTCAGTCCTTGAGCGGCGTAGTGATGAAGGGGGCGCTGAGAGGACACGGGTCTGATCATGGGCTAGAACGCTGGGCGGGCTCCCGACCAGGTGGCGGTGATTCTTCGCGCGCGGGGCGCTCGTCAGGGCTGACATGATCTTTGCTTCAGCGTGCCACAGCGTGGGGGGCGCGACGACGACGTGAAGGGGGTCAGGGGTGAACGGAATCTCGTTTCATCGCTGGCTTCCGGCCTTCCTCATCGGTGCGGGGGTGGTAACCGCGGGCTTGCTGTTGATCCCGTCGCGCACGCTCGACGGTCGGTTCCCTTGGTACAGAGCGCAGAGCGGGGACGCCGGACGCTACCTCCTCATGGTGGATGGATTCTCGCAGCCGTATCCATGGGGCGGACGGTGGTTGGTCCCCCAGATCGCCTCTCTGTTGCCGTGGGATTCAGTGGTGGCCCTGTGGCTCGCAAATGTTGCCTTCATCGGCGTCTTCGCCGTGCTGGTGTCGGCGGCGGCGCTCGCTTTCACCAGTCGGATCACACCGGTGGCGCTCGCTTGGGCATTCGCGGGCGGCGGGGTGGGTCTCATGCTGCTCTTCCAGAATCCGTATCTGATTGATGCAGCCGCGCTCGCGTCGATTGCGGTCATAGGTTGCCTCCACCTGCGAGGGACGACAGTCTCCGCATGGTGGCTGGGACTCTTCATACCTGTGTCGTGCACCGTTCGGGAGTCGTGCGCGGTCTTCCTCCTGCTTCTGGCGGTGGACCGGCGATGGGGGATTCTCGCGGTATCGACGCTGATCTCTGGCGCTGCCGTGCTCTACGGATTCCAACTCGCCGACGCAGGGGGGAGCATCCCGCCCACCGGCGGCGTGGGGATGCTCTTCAAGGCCTACTCGGGTCTGGGCGCGCTCTGGATCCTGATGCTGGCGACCGTGTGGTTTCCAGGGGGGTCTTCGCGCCCCATCGCCGAGCGGAGGTTCATGACCTACGGGGTTGCGTGTGCCGGACTGGCCCTGATCGGCATCGGCACAGCAACCGACACCACCCGGATGGTCGCATTCCTGCTCCCTGTCGGCGTGCCTCTGGCGGCCGTCCTTCTGACGGGACTGACGACGCGGCGGGCGATTGGCCTTTCGCTCGCGACTGTGCCTGCCATGCTCTTCGTCGTCCCCACGCGACTCACCTGGGCGAGGGTCCCTCCGGGGATGGAGGAACTCGAGGATTGGTACATGACGAACTGGATGGTGATACTTCCGACGCTGGCGTTGGCGGCGGCCGCTGCACTGGTGGCAGTCGTCCTTGCTCGTCCTCAGCGGTTCAAGCATCCGCAAGTCCAGGATTTGCAGAAGGCCGACTGAGTATCGTCAGACCGTGCTCAAGAACTCCCTGGTCTACGTGGCGGGGCACCGGGGGCTCGTCGGCTCGGCCGTGTGGCGGGCGTTGCGGGATCGCGGGTCGACACCGTCGGCTGGCCCTCCAGCGAACTCGACCTGCGCGACCGATGGCGCATTCGACGCAGTCCCTATCGACGCGGCCGCAGGTGGTGGTCATGGCCGCCGCCCGCGTTGGCGGCATCATGGCCAACGCGACGCATCCGGTCCACTTCCTCAACGACAATCTGCGGATCCAGACCAATCTCTTCGAGGCTGCCCACGCCGCCGATGTGGAGCGTGTCGTCTTCCTGGGCTCCAGTTGCATCTACCCGGAAACTGGCTCCGCAGCCCATTCACGAGTCCTCTCTGCTCACTGGCCCACTTGAGGGCACCAACCAGGCCTACGCGGTAGCCAAGATCGCCGGAATCGAAGCAGTGAAGGCCTACCGCAAGCAGTACGGCCGCCGCTGGATCTCGGCCATGCCGACCAACCTCTACGGTCCCGGGGACAACTTCGATCTGAACTCCAGTCACGTGCTCCCCGCCATGATCCGCAAGTTCCATGAGGCAGACGATCGGGTGACGCTGTGGGGCACTGGCTCACCTCGCCGCGAGTTCCTGCACAGCGACGACGCGGCCTCGGGCATCTTGCACCTTTTGGAGCATTACGACGCCGACGAGCATGTCAACGTGGGCACCGGCCGCGACATCAGCATCCGTGAACTGGCCGAGCTCGTGGCGGAGGTTGTCGGCTTCCAGGGCCAGATCGATTGGGACACGTCCAAACCCGATGGAACTCCGCGGAAGTTGCTGGATGTGGCACGCCTCGGGGGTTTGGGCTGGACGGCGCAGATCGGTCTTCGCGAGGGGATCGCGGCGACCTACGCCTGGTTCAGAGCCTCCCGTCGGCCTCAGGACCCAACAGTCCCTTGACGTCGTAGAGAACGCCCTCCGGCCCGACGGTGCGGCGCAACGCGGGGCTATTCCGTCGAATTCGTCGTGGGCCACAGCCAGCACGGCCGCGGCGAAATCGTCGTCCAGGGCCTGCTCGAGACCCACGAAGTCGACCCCAACTGCTTGGCCTGGTCGGCCTCGACCCAGGGGGTCGGCCACGGCGACGACCACCCGTACTCGCGCAGCCGCTCCACGATGTCCACCACGCGCGTGTTCTTGGTATCCGGACAGTTCTCCTTGAAGGCAAGTCCCAGCACCAGCACCTTCGCGCCGCCCACCCGCAGTCCCTTGCGGATCATGAGCAGCACCAACTGGTCGGCGACATACGTTCCCATGGAGTCGTTGATCCGTCGGCCGGCCAGGATCACCTCAGGGTAATGACCGACCTCGATAGCCTTGTGCGTCAGGTAGTAGGGGTCGACGCCGATGCAGTGCCCGCCGACCAACCCGGGCCGGAACGGCAGGAAGTTCCACTTCGTGCCCGCCGCCGCCAGCACTTCAGCAGTGTCCAGGCCGAGGCGGTGGAAGAGCAGGGCCAACTCGTTGACCAACGCGATATTGACGTCCCGCTGGGTGTTCTCGATGACCTTCGCCGCTTCCGCCACCCGGATGGACGGCGCGCGGTGGATCCCGGCGGAGACGATCCCGCCGTAGAGGTCCGCCACGCGTTCCTCCGCCTCGTGCGACGATCCGCTCACGATCTTGACGACATCGGCCAGTCGCCGCGTCCGGTCCCCGGGGTTGATGCGCTCGGGGGAGTACCCGACGTCGAATCCCTGGTCGACCCGCAGGCCCGAGGCCCGTTCCAGCACGGGTATGCAGTCCTCTTCGGTGCAACCGGGATAGACCGTCGACTCGTACACGACGAGGTCTCCGGGATGCAGGGCCGCACCCACCGCGCGGCTGGCTTCGAGCAGAGGTCCGAGG